>JAVWBH010000012.1:3460-19722 GCA_036649595.1 Bacteroidales bacterium | reverse complement strand
TCGGAAAGAGCATATTAACTGAATAAGATGCGGTTATGAGCTGGTGCTCCGGCACTTTATTATAATATTACAATCGATGTATTTCTGGAGGAAAGAGCCAGGGAGTTAGCGGGCGAATATACCCGGTTTTATGACTTAAAACGTACCGGGAAATTAAATACTGCTTATTTAAAATCTGCCAATCCCGACGTGGGTACCTATTTTAATGATTCTTATTATAGCGTACGCCCTATCCCGCAGGACTTCACTGATGTAATCCAAAACGGATCTGAATACCAGAATCCCGGATATTAATTTACATCCGGAATCTGTGTGATCAAAAAATTATGACACGAATCTATTATCTTCGCTACAGAAATAAATACGATTCGGTCATGTTACAACAAGCACGCATAATGACCCTTAGTCCAGGCGGAACATTGCTGGACGAAAAAGGGCAACCCGTTACACCGCCTCCCGGATGGGCCTTCCTGCCCTCCGGGGATGCCGGTGTTACCCGAAAGGTCACCTCTGCAGGGCCATTTTGGCGCGTACAGGTCAAAATGGGAAAACGGAATATTTCAAAAGGGGTATGGGCGCCTGCCGAATCAATCGAACAAGCCCGAAAAATGATGGAGGCGGTACGCCAAGATGACTCATACCGCAAAAAAACAGAGTCGGCAAAACGACGACGCGAAAAAATTCAGGCAGAATATGTGGATGACTTTGAGAAAAAGGTGATCCAATTTCTTCATTTTCACCCACGCTATGAGCAGGAAGCTCTAAAAATGGCCCGATTGATTTGCGACCATGCTACACCTGTTGGCAGTGGTACCGTTGCGCGAACAACCAGAATTCCGATTGATGAACGGGCTTCAAGGGCGGTAATTGCCTGGATGAGACATCAGACAACAGCTTACGACCAAATGCAGATTGCCCGAATCAAAGGAGAACGACGCCGTGTACGCCAGACGCTTGCACAGAAATCGGTTTGTCTGCTCGAAGCCTACCGCAAAGGGGATACTTTAAAACAAGACTGCCCGCTACTGAGAGCATTAAACATAAGCAAGTGAATTTAACTTTATCTTAAACACCTGATTTATCACATTAAATAATTGATAACCAAGGGCCTTCTTCATCTCTCCCAATCCAACCTATTAAGTAATAGGAGAATTAGCAATATCGGCAATAATAAAGAAAAATACAGGCTAAACTTTTGGAATAAAAAATTTAGTGTAATAATTTAAACACATATTTTTTTTATTTAAATTATCATACTAAATTTATACATAGTAACTGTTTCAAAACTAGGATTTAAAACAGTTACTATGTATTTGTTTTATTTATCGTCCTTTTTCAGGGATGGGAGAATCGTTTTGAAATACAAGAATTTATTGACATTCAAATCGTCAAGATCCAACAAGAAATGAAAACCTTATTCTTATCGTTGAACCCTAGATGTATATTAAATTAATCAAATCAGCCATGAAAGTAAAGCTTATCTACTTGTTCTTTTTAGTCTCATGCATCGCATGCAATAAAGATCTTCCTAAAATAACAGAAGCCCGGCAATTATTGAATTATGAGGATAGTATTAATATGCTTCCTATTCTTAAGCAAATGAAAATTCCCCTTGAGAATTGGAATTTAGAGGATATTAATCAATGGTATGGTGCAACATTTGAATATGATACTGAAAAAGACGAATATAGAATTGTTGGCATTTGCATCTATGATTTTTTTTACGGAGAAATTCCAAAAGAAATTTGTAATTTTCCATATTTGAAAGAATTAATATTAGTTGGTTCAAACATTTCAGGAAAGATACCCCAAAATATTTCATCTCTAAAAAACCTTGAAGTAATCATTCTTTCCGGTAAATGGATTACAGGTGAAATACCAAAAGAAATAGGCGATTTAAAAAATTTGAAGCGGCTTGAATTGTCTAATACAGGATTATATGGTTCTTTACCCGAAGAAATAGGAAATCTTGAAAATTTGGAATGGCTTGAAATTTGTAATACAGAACTTTCAGGTACCATCCCTGAAAGTTTAAATAAACTCAACAAGTTGGATCGTTGTATTATGGATAAAAACCATTTTTCCGGAAAATTTCCAATTTCAATTTTAAACGACAGAAAACACTTTTTATTCGGAGATAATAATATTGAAGAATTGCCCTGGGAGGTATGGCTTGATGACAACAAGAATATTATCCCGGATCTTCAAGGTAACAGACTCTCTGGCAAAATTCCTGCTGAAGTGCTCTCTTCAAAAAAATGGAAAGAATGGGGAGTTTTTGTCGGGCGGCAACAAACAGGTTTTGGATATGAAGAATAATAAAACATCAGCAGACGGCTTATATACCGTCTGCTGTAAATCTCTCACCAGAACTTATTCTGTTGTTGATTATATTCGAATCCGCCGGATGCTAGTTGATCAATAAGCCATTGCTCATTAATATCAAGGGAAAGACACAATTCTTTCAGAGAACTGTATTCATCACGCAGTTTCATATTAATGAAACTAAAGAGCATATTTACGTCGTTGGGTAGTTGATTCATTTTCTCTTTATTTTAATCAGATTATAAAACGACTGCAATAATACAAAAAACTTTTTTTGATTCGTAGCGCCATCTTTTTTTGATTTTTATTTCACCTTCTATTCATCTCTTAAACTTCAACTCTCCCACTCTATCCATTTACGATCTAAATGAATACGTTTGGCCTCCCCCTTATCACCAGAAATAAGATACATGGCCGATTCTTCACCAAGGATTCCGGTAAAAGCGCGTTTAATACGTGAAATATTAGAACTGAGCGTATTACCCGTATAGTCGGTTAAAGAAGCAACTGCTTTATAAAGCTGTTGCTCATTGGTATAAGTAGAAATCGCACGATAAATATGAAAAATTTCTTCTCTGTGTTTTCTTAATTCGTCTAATCGCACCCCTTCTTCGTGGTGCAGATAAAACAAATACAACGCCTTCGACAAAGCGGGCATTTTTACTTCCATGTTGTTTCGGTCTGTCAGGTAAATTTTACCGTTTTTTGTTACCGACAAACGGCTGACTTTATGGCTGGCATGGTGCTTTACGATCGTATCAATTACAATTTTATGAAAACCCGTATAACATTGCCAATCGGTACCGGGTTTTATCCCGGCTACATTCGACCGGTTAAACCGATGCAGATATTTAGCCCATTTTTCTGAAAACAGCTCAGGGGTGACTTCAGCCACCCGCTCTTTCATATCAAAAAAACAGGTTAAAAGACGCAGCGGAGAATCAGACTCGTCTAATTCCAGCAACAAAAAATCTGTATACCGACTATTTCCTGTATTCGGGAGTTGTAAGAAAAAAGAAGGCTTGAGCGAATCAAGTCCTTTTAACCCTAATTGATTCAGAAACATTTCGCGGGCGAAAAAAGAGGTGGTCAGTTCATCCAGGCTCGTGTCAATCCGTGTCAAACAATCATCCGACAAATCCGGCTCTGTATATTGCAATGTATGTCTGAAAATAGTTTTACGCGAAGCAATGCCTTCTATCACTGCCGGGACATAAAAAAACTCATACCGGTATTTAGCAAGCAGTGCGACAATGGCTGCATATTCGTATTTGATTTTTTGATTTAATGCGGGTTGATAGGCCGCTTCAAGATACAGTACATGGTGTTCGACTCCGATTGTAAAATCAGCTACCGAAATAATACGGGCTTTCGGCCATTTGCCATTACCAATTTCAAGAGCCATTAAAAGCGCACAAAGTAAGAGTCGTTCCTCCTGAGATAAGTCGTCGTCCGACATCGAGAGTTGTTGCATCATCTTAATTACCGCATATTTTTCAAGCTCACTCATCTGCCCCAGCTGCCGGACGGCATCTGACAAGGAGACCTTCCCTCCATTTTTTATTACCGCCGGAGAAATATCCAGAATCTCGTAAATATATTGTAAATAATTAATTTCATTCTGATTCACAATACCATCTGCTTTCACAAAGTCGGACAGGATCTTTACCAATGCTATTTTATCGGAATTCTTAAATGACATACGCGATGAAGTTGATAGGTTGCAACCGGAAATAGAGCAACTACTTTAATTTTATATTTGCAAAGATACTTGAATTACTGTTGAAGAAATCAACGAAACGAATACATTCAGATATAAAAATTGAGTTTATTTTTACTTTATGACACAAACAAATCATCCGGCCGGCCTCACGTCGGCTCAGGCAGAAGAAAGTCGCCGCAAATATGGCGCAAACACATTAACACCTCCCGAAAAAGATTCTTTATGGAAACAATTTCTTGAAAAATTTCAGGACCCGATTATCCGGATTCTTTTGATCGCGCTACTGCTATCTGTCGGTGTAGCATGCTATCAATATTTTTCGGGTGCAGAAGGGCTGCATGTTTTACTGGAACCGGCAGGTATCTTTTTGGCTGTCATGCTGGCCACTTGTGTGGGGTTTGCATTTGAATTAAGCGCCAACAAAAAATTCGATATTCTGAATAAGGTTAATGATGAGATCCTCGTAAAAGTGGTACGCAACGGCATTATCTCTCAGATAGAAAAAAAAGATGTGGTAGTTGGTGATGTGGTATTGCTGGAAATCGGAGAAGAAATTCCCGCTGACGGCGTACTGACCGAAGCTATTTCTCTGCAGGTTAACGAATCGGATCTGACAGGCGAACCATGTACAAAAAAAACAACCGTCTCTTCCGAATTCAATAAAGACGCGACCTATCCGTCAAACCACGTTTTACGGGGCAGCTCCGTAATTGACGGCCATGGCACCATGATTGTAGAGAAAGTAGGCGACGCTACCGAATACGGTAAAGTATATGAAGGAGCCCAGATTGACAATAAAATAAAGACTCCTCTAAACGAACAACTTGATAAACTCGGCGATACCATTACACGTATCAGCTATCTGATTGCAGGCATAATCATCGTAGCGCGACTGGGGATGTATTTCTTATACGCTCCTGCGGCGATCAATTGGCTGGATTTGGCAGGTTATATGCTGAATACGCTAATGATTGCGGTAACTGTAATCGTAGTAGCGGTGCCTGAAGGATTGCCGATGAGCGTAACCCTGAGTCTGGCTCTGAGCATGAAACGGATGCTCAGCACAAACAACCTGGTTCGCAAAATGCATGCCTGCGAAACCATGGGTGCATCAACGGTGATCTGTACCGATAAAACAGGTACATTGACACAAAACCAGATGAAGGTTTTCCAGACAAATATTTATAGCCTGCCGACACAAAAACTGGGCGAAGATATGGTCAGCAACCTGATGAAAGAGGGTATCGCCGTAAATTCGACCGCCCATCTTGATTTCTCGGAGCAAACCAAAGTTCGTACGATCGGAAATCCAACCGAATCAGCCCTTCTGCTTTGGTTGCATCAGCATAACGAAAACTACCTGTCGCTACGAGAAAACTCACACGTGATAGAACAGCTTACCTTCACGACTGAACGCAAATACATGGCAACCGTTGTTGAGTCGCCGTTTTTCAACAAACGTATTCTTTATGTGAAAGGCGCTCCCGAGATCGTATTGTCAAAATGTAACTCAGTGTTAGTAGAAGGCGAAAAAACATCCGTCGACAATTACAAACCTACAATTGAAGCTCAATTATTGAGTTATCAGAATCAGGCGATGCGTACACTGGGATTTGCATATCAGGTAATTGATACGGATGAAAAAATATTTGAAACCGGACTTCCGGAAAATATGAATCTGACTTATCTGGGAATTGCCGCGATTTCAGATCCGATCCGTGAAGAAGTACCGGGGGCTGTAAAAAACTGCATGGAAGCAGGAATACAGGTAAAAATCGTAACCGGAGACACACCAGGCACAGCAAAAGAAATCGGTCGCCAAATCGGACTCTGGAAAAAAGAAGATGAAGAAAGTAATCATCATCTGACCGGAGATCAATTTGCCGCCCTAACAGATGAAGTGGCTCTTGAACGGGTAGAAAAACTAAAAATTATTTCACGTGCCCGACCGATGGATAAGGAACGTTTGGTACGTCTGCTACAGCAACGCAACCAGGTTGTTGCCGTAACGGGAGACGGAACGAATGATGCGCCGGCTCTGAATGCCGCTCAGGTAGGATTATCAATGGGCGACGGAACTTCGGTTGCAAAAGAAGCAAGTGCGATAACGATTTTGGATAATTCGTTTCACAGCATCACCCGGGCAGTTATGTGGGGACGCTCTTTGTATCTGAATATCCAACGCTTTATCTTGTTTCAGATGACCATCAATGTGGTGGCATGCCTGATTGTATTGATCGGTGCGCTACTCGGAACCGAATCGCCATTAACCGTAACACAGATGCTTTGGGTGAATCTGATCATGGACACTTTCGCGGCACTCGCTCTGGCCTCTTTACCTCCTGATGAACAGGTAATGCAAGATAAACCACGCGCCCGCGGCACCTATATCATTTCTAAAGATATGGCCGTTCGGATTCTGGGAGTCGGATTTTTATATGTAGGCATCTTATTCGGATTTCTTCAATATTTCAAACATGAAGAAATTACATCTTTGAGTACATTCTCTTTCAGCGATTATTTTGCGAATTTCTTCAATTTCGCCCATGTCAGTGAAGGTTTGTCTGCTTACGAATTATCCTTGTTTTTCACCATCTTCGTACTGCTTCAATTCTGGAATATGTTTAATGCCAAAGCATTCCGCACAAATGGCTCGGCATTCAGCAGTTTCTTCGACCTGAACGTAATGAAAGGATTTAATCTGGTTGCCCTGATTATTCTAGCCGGTCAGTTTCTGATCGTTACATTCGGAGGTGAAATGTTTCACGTTACGCCGTTAAGCCTTTCAGACTGGGGTATCATAATTATAGGAACCTCTCCTATCTTATTTGCGGGAGAGCTTATCCGGGCAGTGAAACGGATTTAAATTTAAATTTAACTTTTACTCAACTCTTTTAATCGCTTCATTGTTTAATGATTGACTAACGTCTATACTTTAAACTATGAAGCGATTGTTTTTTTCCCGAATCGTCATTTTATTTTTGCTTCTGATCCCGGCCCATATCGTAAGCGGGCAACATTGTGAAGAACCCCAGCGATACGGGTGGTTCATACCGGTATGGTTTGCCAAACCCCTGGTATCAGAAATGGAGGGTCCGATGACCAAAGTTGCGGAAGGATTCGGACGGGCGCGTGAAGAATATGCTCCGAGTGACAAACATTCAGACAAATACGTGCCTTACCTGAATGTCAGTCTGGGCGTTTTTTTACCGGTATGGTCAAAACAATTACGTAATAACTGGGCTATCGGTATTGACTTCCCGATCAGCTTCCATCTCTGGCTTGATTTGAAAGCACAGTCGGCTCCGGTACTAAATACGGATTACCGGTTTGCTGTAGGCGAAATTAAAGTACTCAAGAAATTTCCCAATAATAAATATCTTCATAACCTCTCTATGCGGCTGGCTCCTTATTGTCACGAAAGTACCCATATAGGCGATGAATTGACTATTTTACGCGAACAGGCGGGATTTCCGCTTACCCGCGTAAACGTATCTTACGAATACAGCGAATTTGCAATCTGCCTGAATGATCCGAACGGTACCCGAAAAGACAACCATGCGCTGAAATTAGGTATCATGCTCCGAAATCCTACCACAAAAAGCTGGTTTAAAATCTATCCGAACGAAGGAGATTCGATCTACAACCACAAGATGAAGAATATCCCTGAGTTTTATGGAGAATATGAGTGGCAACGCTCTACCGGATGGGCTACCAATAAAAATATACTCAATGTACTGTCTGTAGAACTGCGAAACCGGGCTCAATACAAATACCCTTCCATCAAATGGGATGAGGGGTTGCAGATGTGGTATGCCGCACCGGTGCACCACAGCAGAGCGTGGTGTGTAAACTTGTATTACGGATGGAAGTTTATGCCTACTCCCAACTGGTATTACAACAGCGTCGGATTCTATCTGAATGCGTATCACGGGATTGTTCCTTACGGACAATTTCGAAATACCGGAGGATACAGCTACCTGGGGTTTTCTATTGTCGTAGAGCAATAATTTGATTACCTTTGTCGCCGATATTAAGAAAATATGAGCGACAATACACTTTTAGACAGATTGGAGGGATTAGTGTCACGTTTCGAAGAAGTCGGGACGTTGATTACCGACCCGTCCGTGATTGCCGACATGAAACGCTTCGTCCGCTTAAACAAGGAATACCGCGATCTGGAAAAGATCGTTGCGGCACGAAACGAATATAAAGGCTTATTAGACGGAATCGCCGAAGCAAAGATGATTCTGGAAAATGATAACGACCCGGAAATGCGGGAGATGGCAAAAGAGGAAATCGAGACCAACAACCAACGCGTTCCGCAATTGGAAGAGGAGATCAAATTGCTGTTGATACCAGCCGATCCGCAAGATGAAAAAAATGCGATCGTTGAAATCCGGGGAGGTACAGGTGGTGATGAAGCTGCAATTTTTGCCGGCGATCTTTACCGGATGTATCAAAAATACTGTGACTCAAAAGGATGGCGCACTGAAGTAACCAGCGTAAGCGAAGGTACTTCCGGCGGCTTTAAGGAGATAGTCTTTACCGTATCCGGCGAAGGCGTTTATGGCATTTTGAAATATGAATCCGGTGTACATCGCGTTCAACGTGTTCCGCAAACCGAAACACAGGGACGTGTACATACCTCGGCTGCTACTGTTGCCGTTTTGCCGGAAGCAGATGAAGTGGACGTTGACGTACGTGAATGTGACATCCGTGTAGATACCTTTTGTGCATCCGGAAATGGTGGACAATCGGTAAATACCACTTATTCGGCTGTCCGCCTGGTACATATACCGACAGGGATCGTGGTTCAATGCCAGGATGAAAAATCCCAGCTTAAGAATAAAGCGAAAGCGCTTGCCGAATTACGTTCGCGTATCTATAATATCGAATACCAGAAATGGCTTGATGAGATTGCATCTAAACGTAAAACCATGGTTTCCACGGGCGACCGGTCGGCTAAAATCCGTACCTATAACTATCCGCAAGGGCGTGTTACCGATCATCGCATAAACCTGACATTGTATAATCTGGCCGCCATCATGGAGGGAGATATTCAGAATATCATTGATCAGCTTACTGTCGTTGAAAACGCGGAACGTATGAAAGAGAATGAATTATAAAATAAGTAAGGCTGCCTGAAACAGAATAAACTGTTTCAGACAGCTTTCTTTTTATCCGGAAAGAAGCATGACACAAATAAAGAATCTCATTTTTGACCTGGGGGTGGTATTGGTAAACCTAAACCGGGGCGAATGTATGAATGCTTTTAAAAACTTAGGAATAGACAACATCGAAGAGATGACCTCTCTGGCTCTGCACAACGGCATTTTTGGCAACTATGAACAAGGACTGCTGACTACCGGCGAATTTTATGATGAGGTACGTGCATTAGCCAAGAAAGATCTTTCTGACGAAGAAATCAGCGCTGCATGGCTACTGATGGTAAATGATCTGCCGGTTTATAAACTGGAAAGACTGTTACAACTCAAAAAGCAGTATCGTTTGTTTCTGCTTAGCAATACGAACGAATTACACTGGAAGCGATGTGCCGACACGATGTTTTGTTATGAAGATAAAACTGTCGGCGATTTCTTTGAAAAGAGATGGCTGTCGTATGAAATTCATCTGCTTAAGCCTTCGCAGGAAATTTTCGAATATGTATTGGCTGACGGCGGTCTCAAAGCAGAAGAGACCTTCTTTATAGATGATGCCGGCGCTAATTGCGATGCGGCGAAATCACTCGGGATAAAAACCTATCAGCCTCAGCCCTATGAGGATTGGTCGCCCGTTTTTAATTTGAAATAATTTTTTTAATATATCTCACGTATGAACAAACAAGATTTATTTTCGCAGATTCAAAAAAAACGCTCATTTCTTTGTGTAGGACTTGATACCGACATAAAAAAAATACCTGCCCATCTTTTGCAGGAAGAAGACCCTATTTTTGCATTCAATAAAGAAATTATTGATGCTACTGCCGATCTTTGCGTAGCATATAAACCAAATCTGGCTTTTTATGAAAGTCTGGGTGTAAAAGGATGGATCGCCTTTGAAAAAACCGTGGAATATATTAAGAAGAATTATCCAGAACAATTTATTATCGCAGATGCGAAACGTGGCGATATTGGAAATACGTCTGAGATGTATGCGCGCAGTTTCTTCGAACACATGGATATTGATTCGGTAACGGTAGCTCCTTATATGGGCGAAGACAGTGTGAAACCATTCTTAGTATATCCTGATCGCTGGGTGATTGTTTTGGCTTTGACATCAAACAAAGGATCTCATGATTTTCAGCTGACAGAAGATAAAAACGGAGAACGCTTATTTGAAAAAGTATTGCGTACCGCACAAACATGGGCTACTGAAGACCAGATGATGTTTGTCGTGGGTGCAACGCAAGGACGTTTGTTTGAAGATATCCGCAAAGTGGCTCCAAACCATTTCCTGCTAGTACCGGGAGTGGGCGCTCAGGGAGGAAGTTTACAAGAAGTAGCTCAATATGGAATGAATGACATGTGTGGCTTGCTGGTAAATTCGTCTCGTCAGATTCTGTATGCGGATAAAACAGAACAGTTTGCCGACGCAGCTCGCCTGGAAGCAAAAAAAGTTCAACAACAAATGGATGAATTGCTGAAAGAAAGAGGACTTTAAAATCAATTTTTTCTTAATTTTGTAAGCGAAATAGCGTTACATAAATAAAACTATTGAGAACATGCAATCAATTGACAAATTTAATTTCAACGGAAAAAAAGCATTCGTACGTGTAGATTTCAACGTACCATTGAATGCCGATTTACAGATTACGGATGATACTCGTATTCAAAAAGCATTACCAACAATTAAGAAAATTCTTGCTGATGGAGGTTCTGTAATTATCGGTTCTCACCTTGGTCGTCCTAAAAAAGGACCTGAAGACAAATTCTCTTTGAAACATATTGTAGCTCACCTGTCTGAGCTATTGGGTCAGGAAGTGAAATTTGCAGCAGATTGCAAAGGTCCGGTAGCAGAAGAAGCAGTTGCTGCTTTGAAACCGGGTGAAATTTTAGTTCTTGAAAACCTTCGCTTCTATGCTGAAGAAGAGGGTAAACCACGTGGTCTGGCTGACGATGCAACAGATGAAGAAAAAGCTGCTGCTAAAAAAGCGGTAAAAGCAAGCCAGAAAGAATTCACGAAAGATTTGGCCAAATTGGCAGACTGCTATGTAAACGATGCATTCGGTACGGCTCACCGTGCTCATGCTTCTACAGCTTTGATCGCAGACCTATTCGATGCCGACAACAAAATGTTCGGTTATTTGATGCAGAAAGAAGTTGACGCAGTAGAAAAAGTATTGAAAACAGCTGAGAAACCTGTTACTGCAATCATCGGAGGATCTAAAGTATCGTCTAAAATCACAATTATCGAAAACTTGCTTAGCAAAGTAGATAACTTGTTGATCGTTGGTGGTATGGCATTCACTTTCTCTAAAGCAAACGGTGGTAACATCGGTTCATCTCTTTGTGAAGATGATATGCTTGAAACAGCAAGAGTTGTCATGACTAAAGCAAAAGAACTGGGTGTAAATATCGTGTTGCCGACAGACTGTGTTGCTGCAGATAAATTTGCGCCGGATGCTGCCGTACAGATCGCTCCTGATAACAATATTCCTGAAGGATGGATGGGTCTTGACCTTGGTCCTGAATCATGCGTTGCTATGGCTGACGTTATCGAGAAATCTAAAACAATTCTTTGGAATGGTCCTGCCGGTGTTTTCGAATTCGAAAAATTCCAGGCTGGTACAAAAACAATTGCTTTAGCTATTGCTGCTGCAACAGCTAATGGAGCATTCTCATTGATCGGTGGTGGTGACTCTGTTGCTGCTATCAACCAGTTCGGTCTTGCTGATCAGGTTAGCTATGTATCAACAGGTGGTGGTGCTTTGCTTGAAATGATTGAAGGTAAAGATCTTCCGGGTGTAAAAGCAATTCGCGGATAATTTTACCCAAATAATAAAAATAGCTCAGAACCGGAGAGATCCGGCTTCTGAGCTATTTTTTTATGTCGGTATTGTCTGCTAAAGGATCAATATTCCGGTTTTATAGGATAGTTTTTAAACAAAGCATCCATCGCCTTATTTAGTTCATCGAGATCCCGGATATGCTGTTGGCGATCCATAACGCTTCCAACCGCACCCGCATAAGCTACCTGCTGATTCTTTACATCTACAATATCAACAGAAACGGTACCTTCTTTATCAACTCCTGTTATCAATTTCGCGTCTGAATAATAGTTGCGAAGCCATGCTGCCCGACGACCAAAATAATAAGGTGTTGCCGGCGGAATCGCTTCTTTGGTTTGGACACGGTCTACAACGGTAATTCCGATATAAACCAAAAGATCGGGATTAGCTGATTCTTTATATCCCCGGCGTATCATCTGAGTACGGATAGAGGTGGCCAATGCATCAAAGTCACGCATCGTCATTCCGGCCGGGAAATTAGACTGCTCCGGCTGCGCAATAGCGAAGGTATGGTAATTAGCCAGATCGGCATTATTGTATACCCTACTGTCTAATACAGAAAAAGTAGAGCATGCTGTAAAAGCAATTAACGCCATGAATAGGAAGAAAAGTTTTTTCATAATCGGAGAACTTAAAAGATGAATATTCTGTTTTTATCACGAAAAGACTATTATTATCTCTCTTCTATAATTAACACATTCAACCCGCCTAAAGTTGTATCCGACAAAAGAATTTATAAATTAATTAAATATAGGATTCAGTATTTTCTGACTTTCTTGTTGGCGCACCACCGATTTCCGATAATCAGACAATGAGAACGAGTATATCTGATTATTTTGCGGCTGAAGTGCAATACATTTATCGATCCATTCCAACGCTAAAGAAAGATCTCCCTGCATTTCGGCTAAAACGGCACGGTTATATGCCGCATAAAGTTTTACCTGAGAATGATTTACAGATTCATATCCGTATTCCCACATATAGGCAGCTGCTTCCATATCTCCTTTAATATAGAAATTACGTGCTTCCCGCATGACAGAATGGGGATGATTCACCCAAAAACGATTTTCAACACTAGCATAAGGTACCCAACGATGTAATACCTTCTCGGCGGTTACGTATAAAGCTTCTTGAAAACAATCTTTCAGAGGGGGCAACATCCCGATCGCATTGTTCAGTTCCAACTGTGTCGCATTCCAACTCAACGTATCAGTAAAAGAGTATCTTCCGACTGGTTCCGATTGGCCCGCACGATATAAATGAAATACCGGAGATACCTGTATTTTCAAGAAAGCCGAAACAAGATTAAAATCAGCAATCCGGTTTTCTCTCAAAACCGTCACATGAGGTAAGGCATCTAAAGAAAGAATCCATTCTGCTCCACTCTCCTTCTCTATTTCATTGAGTTGCCCGGCAGTGAGAGCGCGCGTCCGGCTATACAGAGAGTCTTGCCGCAGGGGCAGATTATATAATGTCACATCCTTAATAAATTCAGATTTCAACATCTGATCTCCCAGCATATTCAAAAAAGGGAAGTTCGCCGAATCTCTTTCAAACCAGAGTATTTGTTCTTTTTTATCGGCATATATGATGTATGAGGCTGCTTTGCGTGGTTGCTCAACTGCATTATTAACCAATACGATTGATCCGGATGTTGCCGGAAACGGAGTCTCCTCTACTTGATAAACAGGAAGGTCGAAATAAGTAAGAGAAGAACAGCCAGAAAAGCAAATACCGGTTACAAGAAGTAGAATGAAAGGGAGTGTACGCATAAAATAACTTTTTCCGAATTCTTAATTCACAAATGTAAATAAAAACCCAGATGGATGCAATGCAGCAAGAGGAATAAATACCGTATAACCGGGTATTTATTCCTCTTTATTACAGGGGCTGAAGTCCGGAGATCTTCAGCCCGGTTTCTTGTATATTTTCTAATTCTTTATATTACCGTTCCTGATCGGATCTTTGGTTATTTAGAAGCGCCAGGAAGCGGTACAGGGAATTTTTTAAATGCAATACCTACGATTTCTACAATTGCCGCATTGTCACGGATCTCCTTATTTCCGGGAGTCAATACACTGCCGACAGAAGCAGACCA
This sequence comes from Bacteroidales bacterium, assembly GCA_036649595.1. GTDB lineage: Bacteria > Bacteroidota > Bacteroidia > Bacteroidales > JAUNSR01 > JAUNSR01. Next base: position 5,565 of record JAVWBH010000012.1, on the reverse strand, counting down.
TACATAAGAATGATTAGGTACGTCAACGATATCGATAGTCAATACCCCTTCTTTCTGAATACCGGTAATTAATTCCGCATTCTGGTAGTAGTTTTGCAAATACATGCTTCTCGGATAGATCCAATAAGAACGCCAGCCGCCAAAACCACCCCAATAACCTGGCCAGTAACCCGGAGGAAGAGCCGGTTCTGTTTGGATATTTGTTTCAACAGTCAGACCAAAATTTACCAAAAGAGGCGAATTTGCACTTTCTGTATATCCCCGCGCTACAAGTTGCTGACGAATAGCATTCGCAATATTATAGTAATCCGTCATTGTCATTTTAGGAGGTAACTGATCATTCTCGGGTGTCGCGATCTTAAACGTGCGGATAGATCCTACATCTGCATTATTATAAACCGTACTGTTCAGCAGAGTATATGGAGAGCAGCTCCATGACATAACCCCTGCGACAACCAATAAAAAGAAAAATAACTTTCTCATATACGTCAATATTAAATGTTTAACAAACTTCCTGAATACGATCTCGTGAAGTATCTTTTAGCTTTAAAACAAACTCTTCACACTATAAGTTTAATATAAGACTTATAGGGTCTTCTGATTTAGGAAAATTTAAACAACTATTTTTTAGCCCCAAAATGTCATAAGTATGTTTAAAATTACCTCCCTGACAGAAGATCATGCGGATCCGGCAGTAAATCTACCTCCAGGTACCCATAATGGGATTGACGAACTTCACTGATCAGAACGAGCCATTCTTCTACACTGAATTCGACCGACCGGATCAGCTGACGATCAACATTGTAAAAATCAAGCCGAAATCCTTCTTCGAAATCTTCTTGCTGAAGATTATCCGTAATAACAAATAAGGGAAGTGTATTATCCTGCGGATAAGGAATAATTTGTATATCCGCATCAGAGACAAACCATTGATTTGCTTGCCTGATCAGAGAACTGACGCGTAATTCGCCCTGCTCCATTTGTTCGTCCATTTCCTCTTTTCGGAGGGGGAAAAATTCAACCTCATAATTGACCAGAAATTCACCCTTACTATTAGTATAAGAGTATTCATCTGTCTTTTCAGATATGTCCTGATACAATAATCCGAGAATATTATCCGACCTTGTTATCAACGACTTATCTTTTTCGCAACCAACCAAAAGGCAGAATACAAAAAGGATACTACATACTTTTAAAATGGGTATGCCGACGAAATCCCGGCTCCATTGAAATGAGTGATAATGGGAATTCATACGATAAGGTTTAGGTTAGAATGATTATAATTTATAAACAATAAAATATTTATTATGTTTGAATATTTATGTAAAAAGGCACACAGTCAAGAATATTATTAATGAATATTGATTATTATCCGATACAATTATTAATTATTGCTATCTCAAGAAAATGATCAACCCGAAATTAATGCTTGATAGCAAACTCTTCTTTCCAGAAATAACGGTTGTAAGAACAATAATTACTAAAAACTCCGTAATTTTGCATTATACTGAAAAGTGATACTTTCTACATGCAAACAAACCAATTAGCTGAATATATTCTTTCAAAGCCACGCTTCGGGGCTTTAAAGAGTTTGATTGATCAAAGGCATCCTTCTATCCATCTCCAGGGGTTGCACGGTTCTTCCGCCGCCATGTTTATTGCCCCTTTAAAGAATCAAACCGAAGAGATCTATATTTTCGTCTTAAATGACCTGGAAGAGGCCGGCTATTTTTATCATGACCTGATACAGATAACCGGTGAGGATAAAATATTATTTTTCCCTTCGGCATATAAGCGTTCTATCCGGTACGGACAACTTGATCCGGCCAGTGAAATTCTGCGTACCGAAGTATTAAGCCGTCTGCAGCAAAAGGAAAAAGGACTTATGGTCGTTACTTATCCGGATGCCCTTGCCGAAAAGGTGGTTCATACAAAAACGTTAGGCGACCAAACGTTACGGGTGGCTACGGGCGAACGCATTGATTCGGTTTTCGTAGCTGAAATACTGCACCAATATGGTTTTGAGCGGGTCGACTATGTGTATGAGCCCGGACAATATGCAGTAAGAGGCAGTATCCTTGATGTATTTTCATTTGCCAATGAAC
>JAVWBH010000012.1:0-3450 GCA_036649595.1 Bacteroidales bacterium | reverse complement strand
TACCGTATTGATTTCTTCGGAGACGAAGTAGAAAGCATCCGTACTTTTGAGGTTGATACCCAATTGTCGACCGATCGGGTACAGGAAATTTTCATTGTTCCGAATCTTTCTCATGCAGAAACAAGCGGAATTTCGTTTTTAGAGTTTATTCCAGACTCCTGTTATTTTGGTTTTCGGGATATGGGATGGGTGACGGAACGTATCGGCAGCATTGCCGGAGAAGAAATTTCAGAGCAATTATTAATTACAGAAGAAGGCGATTTAGATGTAAAAAAGAAGATCATTGATCCTGAAATTTTCAAGAAAGCTCTTTTTCAGTTTAATCGTATTGAATTCGGCACAAAATCATATAGCCTGAGCCCTGCCCGGATTGAATTTCACACCTCTTTACAACCCACTTATCATAAGAATTTCGATTTAGTCGCAAAATCATTTACGGAATTCACAGAGAAAGGATATACACTATATATCCTGAGCGATAGTGAGAAACAGGTTGAACGTATCCGTAATATTTTTGAAGATCGCGGAGACCGGATCTCTTTCATCCCCGTTTTAAAAACCATCCATGAAGGATTTTCTGATGATGATATGAAGGCTTGCTATTTCACAGATCATCAGTTATTCGATCGTTATCATAAATATAACCTAAAGAGTGAGAAAGCCCGTTCCGGGAAAATAGCACTTTCTCTGAAAGAAATTAATCAATTTGAGGTAGGCGATTACATTGTTCACATCGACCATGGAGTGGGTAAATTCGGTGGCCTCATCCGTATTCCGGTAAATGGGAAAACCCAGGAAGTTATCAAATTGATTTATCAGAATGACGATATCCTGTTTGTCAGCATCCATGCTTTGCATAAGTTGGCCAAATACCGCGGGAAAGAGGGACAACCGCCCCGTGTGAATAAATTAGGTACCGGCGCCTGGGAAAAAATGAAGGATAAGACAAAAAGCAAGATGAAAGATATTGCGCGGGATCTTATTCTATTGTATTCTAAACGAAAAGAGGAAAAAGGATACGCCTATACACCCGACTCTTTTATGCAACAGGAACTTGAAGCCTCTTTTATTTATGAAGATACGCCCGATCAGCTCACTTCTACCCAGGATGTAAAAAAAGACATGGAAAGTGAGCGTCCAATGGACCGGCTTATTTGTGGAGATGTTGGATTCGGGAAAACGGAAATTGCCATTCGTGCAGCTTTCAAAGCAGTAACAGACGGGAAACAGGTTGCCGTACTGGTTCCGACAACAGTACTTGCTTACCAGCATTACAAAACATTCTGTGAGCGTCTGAAAGAATTCCCGGTAGAGATTGATTACCTGACCCGGGCCCGTAAACCCTCTGAAGTGAAAGCGATCCTTGCATCCTTACCTCAGGGTACTCCGAACATTCTGATCGGAACGCACAAATTAATCGGTAAAGATGTAAAATTCAAAGATCTGGGGCTATTGATTATTGATGAAGAGCAGAAATTCGGCGTCGCAGTCAAAGAAAAACTGAAGCAGATGAAAACGAATGTGGATACGTTGACCATGACGGCAACACCGATTCCGCGCACCCTGCAGTTTTCGCTGATGGGGGCACGCGACCTATCTGTTATTTCCACACCGCCGCCAAACAGATATCCGATACAGACTGAAGTGCATCGCTTTGATGAAGAGATCATTAAAGAGGCCATCAACTTTGAAATGAGTAGGAACGGACAGGTTTTCTTCGTTAATAACCGCGTACAGCAATTAGGCGAACTGGAAGACATGATCCGCCGCTTAGTACCGGATGCCCGGGTTGCCGTAGGACATGGTCAGATGGATCCTGATACGTTAGAAAAACGGATCATTGATTTTGGTAATCAGGAATACGATGTGCTGCTGGCAACAACTATCATTGAAGCGGGAATCGATATCCCGAATGCCAATACGATGATTATTAATAATGCCCAAAATTTCGGGCTAAGCGAACTACACCAGTTGCGCGGACGTGTAGGCAGAAGTAATAAAAAAGCATTTTGTTATTTACTTTCGCCGCCTCTTCATACATTAAGCACGGAAGCACGCCGTCGATTACAGGCGATTGAAAACTTCTCCGAATTAGGAAGTGGTATTCACATTGCAATGCAAGATCTGGATATTCGCGGAGCCGGTAACTTACTGGGAGGCGAACAAAGCGGATTTATAGCTGATCTGGGCTATGAAACTTACCAGAAAATATTAAAAGAAGCTGTCGAGGAACTTAAGAATGATGAATTCTATGATCTTTATCAGGAAGAAAAAGACATACAAGAAAATAAAGCATGGGTAAGCGACTGTACCATCGAATCTGATTTGGAACTGCTGTTTCCTGATTCTTACATACCAAGTTCATCAGAACGAATTTCGTTGTACAAGGAGCTCGACAATATGGAGAAAGAAAAAGATATCCAGCTATTCATTACCCGGTTACGCGACCGTTTCGGTGCAATTCCGAAAGAAGGACTAGAGCTAATACGTATCGTTACACTCCGGAGACTCGGAAAAGAATTAGGCTTCGATAAAATTACATTAAAACAGGGTAAACTATATCTGTACTTTATCCCGGATGACAAATCTCCGTATTATCAGTCAGAATCATTCGGTAAAGTATTGAATTACATGCAGCAACATCCCCGCAGATGTCAATTACGGGAGTTAAGGGGTAAACGATCAATGGTTGTTTCCAATATTACGACCGTGGAGGAAGCGATGCATATTCTTCAGGAAATGGTATCTCCTGAGCCGATGTTAAACGCCCCTGTTAAATAATCAAAGGGAAAATGATTACCTTTGCAATCCAATAATGACCTAATTTATGAGTAATTCTTCATTGAAAATCCATTTTGCACCACTGCAAGGACATACTGATTCTTTTTACAGAAATGCCCATCATGCAATATTCGGTGGTGTAGATGCATATTATACGCCTTTTGTCCGTTTGGAAAAAGGTCATAAATTCCGTTCACGGGAACTCCGTGATATTGATCCGGCAAATAATGAGGTACCGGTATTAATACCGCAGCTTATCGCCTCGGAAGCCGACGAGCTGAAAGAAATTGCCGAATTATTTATTAAAAACGGATATGACCGTGCCGACCTGAATATGGGTTGTCCGTTTCCTATGCTGGCACGCCGGCACAAAGGATCCGGCTTATTGGCTCATCCTTCCGAAGTAGAAGCTTTATTGAAAGCTATGTCTGAGATTCCGGAATTGAAGTTTTCTGTCAAAATGCGTTTGGGATGGGATACGCCCGAAGAGGCACTGAAATTAGTCGGAATGCTTAATGACGCTCCGTTAGAACATATCGGACTACATGCCCGCTTGGGGAAACAGCAATACAAAGGAGAGACAGACAAGGAATCGTTCGAAGCATTCTACGAAGCATGCAAGTTACCTCTTTTCTATAACGGAGACTTGCTGACACCGGAAGATATTTC
>JAVWBH010000011.1:12626-19792 GCA_036649595.1 Bacteroidales bacterium | reverse complement strand
ATAGGCAAGCACAGTAAATGCCGAAAATATAAAGGCTCTGCGGGTTAGCTCTTGCCACTTGTCTGGCATGGGGTTTTCCATAATCGTTTTCAATTCGTTCCTGCTTATGTGTTCCAGTTTAGGGGGCGCTTTCTTTTCATACGGAACATCGGCAATCGGATTACACCGCAATATTTCCCTGTCAACGGCAATGTAGATAAGCCGGTTCAGCCAGGTAAAACAATGGTTGACGTGCCCCGCGCTGTAATTTTTGCTTTTCAAAAAGAGTTTGTAGCCCTCGCCGAACTCTTCGGTAATATCGGTAAAGGCAATATCTTTCAACTTCAAAATGAGCAAGTACTCACGTAAATTACGTTGAGAGACCTTTGATTGCCGGTAGGTCGAAGTTGAGTTTATCTCAATAGAACGTATTTTCAACCGTTCGCGCTCTGCTTCGCCTGCTTCTAACAGCATGGTCGGAACAGAGTTTATTTCGGTAATTGCATTGGTTCTTCGTCATATTTGGTGCAACTTATCCGGTAACTGATAAACAAACCTTTCGGCGAAGCAGCTCAAAACTTGCTCTACCATACATCTCCCTTTTCTTGCTTTTAAGTCTATTAACGCAACCTTCAACAAGGCTATTTGTCCAATTATATTTAATTGCATTGCAGATCGCATCCCAATCTTTCTTGAGCCCCTTAAAATTTTTAATTCCGTATTTCTAATACTTTTGCAGAGATCTGCTAAATCCGAAACAGAATCGCCATTTATTGTCTTACGAAATTGATGATAAAGGGTTTGCATCTCTTTCAATTCGGGCAATCTTTGAACCAATTCATTTACTACCTGCTTTTCAATGCTAATTTCACCGGTTTCTTTGCAGATTCCTTTTAAAGGATTTAATAGCAGAAGTGTAAACTGCTTATAAGAAGGCAGATTTACCTTGGTTTTAAGTTCTGTAGAATGTAAATAATCTCTATTTCATTTGAATTTATAATCAGGGAAACGAGAATCAAACCAACCGGTAAATGATTTAATGCACCCCTTAAATCCAAGTTCCTTTAATTTACGGAACATTGCAGATGGATTCAACTGATTATTACACATTTCATGTATTACATCCAGATAGTCATCATAATTCAATGTTGCCTTACTTTTTACTTTGGGATAACCATTCTTTAAATAGCTTCGAACGGTATCCCGATTTGATCCTGTTCTGCGAGCGATAGCAGTGTTATTCAAGCCTTGATTTTTTAATTCCTGAAATAATGCCAGCTTTGCTCTTCTTCGTTGAGTTTCATGCTGATAAATAAGATCTTCCGACCGTTGTTCTACTTGTGTTATCGGTTTTGAGCAAGATAGATGAATCCCATCTTGTAGTACTCGGCGAATCATGGAAGAGAGACTCTTTATATCTTCAAATATTGCATCTGAAAGATTTTTAATCAAATGGAATTTATCTGCTATCTGCTTGGCTTGAGGTAAAGCCTTAGTGATAGCACTGGCATAAAAGGCGGCACGATCTCTGGTTACATATTCAATGGACGGATTTTGGGATAGCCACGCAATGATATCTGATTCACTACGGCTGCTTATTAAATCAATAGTTTTATGGGTTTGAGAATCAACTATTATCGAACCATAATTTACTCCTTTGCGTTTTGCCCAATCATCTATTCCGATTGCTTTGCAATTCTGATTTATAGGAATATCCGTTTTCTTGATTAATCTTAAACAGGTGCTACTACTGGCTGGCGTATTTATTATATTAGAGAGATATGCCGCTTTATTTGCTGACATCTCAATACTAATCTTCAACAAGCTGTTATTCAATGATTGAGTACGCCGCCCATATCGCACGGTAATATCCTTAACTTGCTTAGAGAATATCTTTTTAGTACAATTTGGATTGGAACATTTATATTTAAAGACCTTCAGAAGTAATATCATTCTATATCCCGATATTGCTAGAGCAGATAATTTTCTTGTATAGGAGGAGCGCCTTATCCGACTAACCTAATTACAATTATCACAATATGCTATTGTTTTTTTGTTTGAGAGTTTACAAAGAGCGTGTTATTTTCTATGGTTATCTTATTCACTATCAAATTTTGAAAACCACATAATGATTGTATTGTTCTGGCTGAAATTCTCATCTTCTCCGAGGTCTACCTTTTCTGTAGATAAATATACGGGCGATCCAGTATTAGTATAAATGTAAATTGTATATCATTATATGATTATTAGGTATATAAACATATTCAATCCTGAGAATCTTGCACCAAATATGACGAAGAACCTTCAAAATTACCGATTACATTTGTAGCACTACTGATTCGAATCATAAAGAATCGGTAGCAGAAAATCCGACATAGCGTATATTCCAATAACGGAGGGGGGATATCTCACGGTAATTTTAAATCTCAGCCATCTCTACGCGTAATTTGTTTAAACCCCATGGCTTTACACAGAGCATGAGTCATAAGGGTAATTATTGGGGTTGTTGTTGAGTTACACAATGCACCATACCACCGTTTGCATAGAGATTACGCACATCGATACCAACTACTGTTCTGCCGGGATAAAGCGTTTGTATAATCGCATTGGCTTTGGCGTCGTTCGGGTCATTGTAATTAGGTACGAGCACTTTATCGTTCGTTATGTAGTAGTTGACGTACGAGCCCTGATAGCCTAAATCTTTACCGTAAGTAGTTACGACATTATTCTGAGTAAGCGGCAGGATGACGTAGTTGTAGGGTTTCCCCGCCATGTTGGTCGCATGATAAAGAGTAGCTATGTCTTTGTTTGTCAACTCCCACGTAGCCAAGTCATCAGGGCTCATGGTGACGATGGTATTATTCTCGCCAAAGCGTGCAAAGCCGTCAATGTGCATATCGGTGATATCGAGCCCAGCCACGCCGTCGAGCCAAATGAAATGAGTCGCGCCGAGATAAGTGGTAAACAGTGCGTTGGCTTGCTCTTCGGTCATTCCCGGGTTGCGGTTCTTGTTGAGAATGGCACTTCGCGTAGCCATCAACGAACCTTTGCCGTCTAGTTCTACCGCACCGCCCTCTAAGATCATCTTTTTGTTGAGTTGCACGAAAGGCATTTTTTCGGCTACCGCCACTTGGTCTGGTATTTTGTCATCGTAATTGAAAGGTTCTTTATCTCCCCAGCCATTGAAGCCCCAACCCTCAATGGTGAGCACACCGCTTTTGTCATAAACATAGATCGGCCCGTTATCCCTTACCCACACATCATTTGTTTTGAACAGGTAAAAGTCGATCCGCTCCTGCGGAATATTGGCTTTGGTCAGTTGAGCGACTATTCTGTCTTTTGCCTCTTGGTTGTAGGCAATGATATGCAGGTTCTCGCCCGATACTATTTCGCGAGCCATGGCAATCCAAGTGTCTTCAAGTCTATTGCGGTAGGTTTCACCGTACTGGTACTTTTGCGGCCATTGCAGCCAAGTCCCTTCATGCGGGGCACTCTCGGCTGGCATGGTGTAGCGTATTTCTTTCTCATTTCCCTGAGAATTATCGTCGGCCTTTTGGCACGAACTTACGGCTAAAATCGTTGCAAGCATTAATATCTTCACTTTAGTATCTGTTTTTAATATCACTTTCGCTGTGAAGCTACACATTTCATCTATATTAGGTATAACGCTTTATCGGATTGCTTTGTTGTTTGGCGTTATAGCATCCGATTTATGACAATACTACCTAAAGAGACTACTTTGTCTTATTTTAGTACTATTCCGGGAGCAGAAAGGTTGTAAATTTATGATCTGATAATAGGATTACCGGTCTTAAATTGAAAGCCAATGAATTCAACTAATGTGAAAAGTTTAGTGTTCGCTTTGCTGCCTGCTGCAGGATTTGTGCAAGCACAGCAAAAACCTAACATTGTGGTTATCCTTGCCGACGACCTTGCTTCGAACGAAATAAGTTGTTATGGCGGAAAAAATCTGATTACGCCCAATATAGACCGCATAGCAAAAGAAGGAGTACGGTTTACCAATAATTTTGCGTCCTGTACGATGAGTGTACCCATTCGGGCATCGTTGTATACCGGATTATATCCGGCTCGTCATGGTTCTTATCAGAATCATAAGGCTTCTAACCCGGATATAAAGAGTGTCACCCACTATTTTCCGGAGGCCGGATACCGTGTCGGCCGGGCTGGGAAAACCCATACGGCTCCCCGCAAAGTATATAATTTCGAAAAAATTCCCGGATTCGAAGAAAATTGTGTCTCCAATACCGCAAATTATACCGTAGGCGGCATTCGCGAATTTATACAACGGGATAATAATCCTTTTTGTCTTTTTGTTTGCAGCATTCATCCGCATGCACCGTGGACATGGGGAAATCAGGACGAATTCGATGCGGATAAAGTAATACTTCCCCCCAATTGTGTGGATAACCAAGAAACACGCAAACTTTTCAGAAAATATCTGGCAGAAATAAGGGCGTTAGACGATGAGGTAGGCGCCGTATTGAAAGTGCTGGAAGAAAGCGGAAAATTAGACAATACATTGGTTATATTCTTAGGAGAACAAGGTCCTCAACTGCCCGGTGGGAAATGGACTTGCTGGAATTTTGGACAAAACAGCGCTTTGGCAGCCCGCTATCCTGCCAAAATAAAAGCAAAGTCAACCAGCCACGCTATCGTACAATACGAAGATATTCTTCCGACCCTGATTGAGGTTGCGGGGGGAGATGAGATAGCAGGAATAGACGGAAAAAGCTTTCTCAAAGCATTATATGGTAAGGCAAAAAAACTCGTCGACCGTTATGTAAGGCGACCTGCCATCGAATTTTACGACATGGAAAAAGATCCCTGGGAATTGAATAATCTGGCAGAAGAAAAAAAATACGCCGAACGTATTTCCCGTATGAAAGCAGAACTCCAAAAATGGATGCTGCAACAAGGAGATACGGGTGCTGATATGGACATAAAACAAGAGAAATATGCTTTATGAAAACAAAGAATTTTTGTTTGCCGGTAATATTATCCGGCCTTCCCTTATTATCCTATTCCTTTCATAACGAGAAAGACTTGGCGCCTAACATTATTATCGTTCTGACAGACGATATGGGATATGGCGATCTCGGAGTATATGGAGGTAAGTTCATACCTACACCCAATATTGACCGCATGGCGGAAGAAGGACTCCGGTTTAACCAATATTACAGTGCTTCTCCTATTAGCTCGCCCTCACGTTGCGGATTGTTGACCGGAATGCATCCCGGCAGATGGCATATAACAAGCTATTTGCAGACAAAAGCAGGAAATAAGGCCGCCGATATGGCTGATTTTCTGAACCCGTCGGCTCCCACGTTGCCCGCAGCAATGAAGGAGGGAGGGTATAAAACCGGACACTTCGGAAAATGGCATTTAGGCGGAGGAAGGGATGTAAAGGATGCCCCTTTATTCGAAGTGTACGGATATGATGCGTATTGCAGCACTTACGAGAGCCCGCAGCCCGACCCTTTACTTACGGCAACCAATTGGATATGGTCTGAGCAAGACAGTATTAAGCGATGGGACCGAACAGCTTATTTTGTAGATAAAACACTCGACTTTCTAAAAGAGAATAAAGGGAAACCATGTTTCGTAAACCTTTGGCCTGATGATATGCATACTCCCTGGGTAGGGGACATCGAACAACAACAGGTTTTTCCTGACGGACAGGAATCTGAGAAGAACTTCCGCGTTGTATTGTCGGAATTCGACAAGCAAATAGGCCGTTTACTGACAGAAATAAAAAAAATGAACCTCGAAAATAATACGATTGTCATTTTTACCAGCGACAACGGGCCTGCGCCCAGTTTCAGAAGAAGCCGTGCAGGAAATATGAGGGGATGCAAGGCTTCGCTTTTCGAAGGCGGCGTGCGTATGCCTTTCATTATATGGGATGTAAAAGGACAAATTCCATCGGGTAAAGTAGACAGTACAAGTGTAGTAAGTGCCCTGGATCTTTTCAAAAGCCTTTGTTGCATGGCCGGAGTCGATCTGCCTAAGATCTATAAAAGTGACGGAGTCAATATGAGCAAAGCGCTATCAGGCAATCCTCAAAAACGACAAACTCCTCTTTTCTGGGAATAGAGAAGAAACGAAAGCAAAGCGTTTCCGCGCCCTGCCGATAAAGATATCAGTCCGAATATTGCCATACGCCAAGATGATTGGAAATTGCTTATCAATAGGGATGGTACCGGCTCTCAGTTATATGATTTGGAAAACGATCCGGGCGAAAATATGGATTTAAGCAGTAAATATCCCGAAATAGTAAACCGGCTCACAGATCAAGCCTTGAAATGGCGAACCTCTTTACCTGAAATCTGATAATATTGGTCTAATTAACGATATAATTCGGTATGTACATGTAATCATGGTTATATTTTCCAGCTATAAATTCCGGATGATTTTGCATGGATTGCCCACTGCTAAACAATTTGCAGGAATATCTTTGGTGACAACACTTCCCGCGCCAATGGTTGAATTGTCACCAATGGTAACACCCGGAAGTATAATCGCACCACCGCCAATCCATACATTGCTGCCGATTGTTACCGGTGCTGTATACGATTTCCAAAACTGGCGGGTCGGGGATAATCTCTCTGTCGGGTTTATAGGATGGCTAACGGTATAGATCTGCACTCCGGGGCCAATTCCACTATGATTTCCGATAGATATACGATTACAATCCAGAAAGACACAATTCATATTTATCTCTACATTGTTGCCGATATGTATGTTTTCTCCGTAATCAACAAAAAAAGGCGCTGCTATCCAAACATGCTCACCTCTGCTTCCAAGCAACTCATCCAAAATTGTATTTATGGTTTCTCGGTCACGGCTGTCAGTAAGATTATACTTCTGTTGAAGTCGTTTTGCAAAATGCCACCGTTCAATTAATTGTGCATCGCCACAGTCGTAGAGTTCTCCTGCAAGCATTTTTTCTTTCTCTGTCATCGGGTTATTCATAGTGATATAGCTTATATTTCATTTTTCATTTGTATATCATTTAATTTTTCACATCAAGGTCAAATGCGCCATTTAGATACCCTATATTGGGTATCTCAGCTTTAGGTGAGTGATGGCGATTTCATTTGTATATCATTCGATGGGACAAATATAATAATGTCCGGGCAAACAGCAATAGGGAGGAGGCTGCCCTG
>JAVWBH010000011.1:0-12616 GCA_036649595.1 Bacteroidales bacterium | reverse complement strand
ATTTCTCAGGTTGTAAGATCAGGCGGTCGAAACAGGTATTCAGTCTGTTTGCATTGTGATCGGCGATATATTGGTCAAAGAGCGAACGTGAGATCGGCTTTTCATAACAAAGCTTCCGGATGGAGTCGGCACACTGTTGATCGTCATTGTCGGCGATACTGATGCCTATACCATATGCTTGTACGCGGCGACTCATACACAGGCTTTCTCCGACAAGAACCGGCTTGTGAAAAGCGGCGGCTTTTGTCAGCAGGTTACTGCTGCCCGAAAAGTTATTGTAAACGGCGAAAATCAGATCGCTTTCATTTACCAATGCATTGAAAGAGGGTTCGTCCGGAATCCGGTCGAGCGAAAAGAGACAATTCGGATGATCTTCTTCAAATTTTTTCAGCTGATCCGATAAGCGGGCAGAGAGAGAGGGTTTTCCGGCTATCAGAAAGAAATACTGATCTGCATCGAGCAGTTCGCAACAACGCAAATAGCGTTCAATCCCTTTGCGGGGATGTATTGATCCGAGCAGGGAAATGATCTTCCGGCCTTTGGCCCTTAAGCGGAGTTGTTGCGCCAGCTGGTAGTTCGGGGCGGGTGCCGAAATATCGGCAAAATCCGGAAATACGACGAGGCGTTGCTGAAAGGAAGACAAGCTTTTTGTGGCATATTCGTTTAAAGTTCCTACACCCGTGCAGTTCTTGCTCTTTAAGGCCGGACGCACATCGGGGCGGAATTTGCAATAGGGCGGTAAGGCCGCCTGAACCAGTAACCCGCTCCAACGGAATGGAATTAAACGGTCCATCCAGGCCGAACCGTTTAAAACGGGAAGCATATCGTCGAGACAGGCAAAGAATAGAAAGTCGGGATTTATTTGCGAAAGCTGCGCCTTCAGCGAGATCAGGTTTTCAATGCGGATAAGGGCATTGTGCAGTATGCGCATCTTTTTCTGCAGGGGCTTGCATTCAGACAGGGGCAACTCGGGTTTATGATTGATTTTGACAAAAGAGATATCTGCCGGCAACCCCTCGTTTTGCGGGGCGATAAGTACAACGTCGTGGCCTGCGTCATGAAGTGTACGTGCAAACTGTTTATAATAGGTCTCTCTGTGTCCGCTTACCGAACAGTCGATGATTGCTGTTTTCATGTTGGTTTTTGTAAAAGGTAAAGGTTTAGGGTATCAACGAATCTTTCGGATGCATTCTTTTAGGTATATCTCTTTCAGTTTGTGGCCTGCCAGACGGAAATCATAGTTTTCACGAATATGGAGGCTTATCTTTTTTCGGTCGAACAGATGGTAGTTGAGGTAAATGTTTTTTAAGTGTTTAACCAGAGCTTCTTGGTCGCCGGGTGTCAGCAGGTAGCCGTTTTCGGGGGTGATGATATCTTCGGGGCCTCCGCAAACGGTGCCGATGGCTGGCATTCCGGTAGCCATCGCTTCGATGAAAACAATGCCGAATGTTTCTGCATAAGAGGGTAATACAAAGGCATCGCATTCGGCCAGCCTTTGTGCTACTTCTTCGCGGGGCAGTACGCCGAGAAGCGAGATCCGGCCTTCCATCTTTAAAGCGGCGATCTGCTCCTGAAGCAATGGGGCTTCTTCGCCATCTCCGATGATCCACAAACAGACATGGGGCATTTGGCTGAACGCTTCTGCAAAACCCGCAATCAGATCAGAAAAACCTTTACGCGGCACCAAGTTGCCGATACTGACAAACCGAAAATTTTTCTCTTTGTGTGTATTGCGGCCCGAAGTTTGGAATATGCCGGTATCTACAAAATTCGGAATGACCGAAACCGGGGTGTCGGTGGTGGTATACCGGCGTATGTTTTCTGCTAATTTCGATCCTACGCAAATAACCGAAGCGGCGTTGCGGTAGGCCTTACGCAGTATAGTAGCTTGTTTGTTTGATATTTTACCGGCATTTATGGAGGAGGCATGTTCTGTTACCACATAGTCGATTCCATAAATTTTTTTGATCACCGAAGCGGCAAATCCGGCCCATAATCCAAAATGAGCATGAATCAGATCCGGCTTTCCGAAACGGCGTATGTAACGCCGCACTAACAAGAGCGTGAGTAGGCTCCATATCAGACCGCCGGGATGGGTGGATAGTTTGGGGTTCCAGGCATGCATGCGGCATATTATGATCTGATCGGTTTTTTCGGCAGAGATTTGGAAATGACTCTCCCTGAAAAAACTTTTCAGGGTTATGTTTTTCAGCGGGCGTTGTTCGGTAAACGCAATCCCTACCTTGCATCCGGAGGATGTAAGACTGCGCGCTTGTTCGTAAAACATGTATCCGCGATGGGGTGAAGAGTCCTTTTCCGGATAATACATGGGCAGGATTAAAATATGGGGAGTAGTTTCCATTTTTATGATCATTACGGTTAGCGGTAATATACAACCCGTTTTATCAAGTTATGGTTCGGTGATAAATGTCACCGAACCATAATCTGAATTCTCTTAAAGAAGACTTTTATTTTGAATAAATATTAGCCGGATTTTTATAACCCGAAGCAGTATTATAATACCAGTCTTTGTAGTTAACACCCATGCTGCTTGCCCAATCGAAGAAATGAAGATAGGCTTCAGTAATATTTACTCTTTCAACCGGATACTGGACGATTGTCGGGAAGTGCAAGGCAAACGGCATGTTATTTTGACCTACGTAATATTGCTTCTTGGCGATATCGGTCAGGTCATTGCATGTTGAAAACATATTTTTGTCTGCCAGTACAGAAGGCGCGAATCCGCTCACATGACACTCTCTGCCGCGTTCGCGGCGTCCGCTTTCGATGGTTACATATGGGTCGAACGGCAGGGTGATAAAGCTTGTCTGAGCAACCGGACTCGTGTAGTCGATGCGGAAGGTAACCTCCCGGGAAGCAATCTTATCTTTTGACATGGAAGTGTTGATATCTTCACCCACGGCGTGTCCGAAAATTAAGAACGCATCATCCCATAATGGGACATGGGCTGTTGTCTGATAAGCTTCGCAGCCGTTTGCGTTAATGTTAAACAGTCCGTTTTTCAGGCTTCCGCCATTGACGGTTACTTTTTTTACCAATTCCGGACGGATACCCAGATTCAGAACGAATCCCGACTGCATGGCTGCCCCGACGGCTACTACCCGCAAACTGCCGGTTGTATATACAACATTTTTCTGGGCATTGATATAATGTACCATATTGTAATGGATAACCTGATCATTCATGTCATAATCTCCGTTACAAGGCCAATGGTCTTCATAGCACAATGTACCCCATTTAGAAGGATCTACGGTTTTGTTTCCGGGATAATGGTTGGTATAGGCCAAGATCGGATCGTTCGGAAATTCGTCGTATTGGTTGGGCACTCCGTCGCCGTCTGGATCCTTAAACATCGGCAGGGTAGGGACGCCCGTAACGCTTACTGCAGTATATGGATTTGCAGATGCATGGAAAATAACATCGTTGAAATCTTTATCGCCGCCCTGATCGCGGCGCCAGTCTTCAAAAGAAACTAAAATATCATTTGTAGCAGGGTCAACAAGCTGAATAACCTGTTGCAACTTACTTGGATTAAGAGCCGGATCGGATGTGAGCAGCCAGTTGCCGGAGCTTACGGTGTAGTTCGGAGATGCTTTGAATCCATTTGCAAAAAGCAGCCATCCGATGGTTATTCCGGGAGGAAATGTATCGGTATAATGATCTTTATTGAAATATTTCAGCTGAATTCTGCTTCCGGAAGCCAGATTCCCTCCTGATCCGGGCAGAGATGTATTTGGAAAGATAATGTATTTGGGGTGGTTGACAATGTCTGTGGGCGGTTGTCCGGTCGGATAATAATAGTATCCGAAAACATTTGTATAGCCCGCTCCTTCGTGGATGAAAGCTACGTCAATAGCTGCTTTGTCGATGACATCGATCGTTGTTACGGCAGTCGGGTTTACCCAATCTTTTGCTACCGGATTATTGGCGATATTCAGCCCCTCGGGCAGCGAATATCGGATATTGGTCAGGGTTTGTGCCGGAAAAACTTCCGGTGTTAACAGTACGTTGGGGACACCGTTTTCATTCCAGCTAAACCAACTGAATGTACCCGGTGCTGTGATTCTGTTATAAAGGGCGTTGGTAGCCCGGGTGGTTTGCTTTGTTTTATGCGTGGCTATCTCCAATGCATTTACCCGTAACGGATTACCGGTTACCGGTACTGTCAGGGTATGTGGCATTCCGATTCCGGATGTAACAATGTAAATTTCATTGTTTGCAAGCGGGATATTCAGTTTAATTTCATCTGTTCCGTAAGCAGAGGTTGTTCCTTTGTAGGCAGGCGAAATATTATCCTTTAGCATTTCCGTATTTATTCCGTTACGGTAAATAAAAGGATCTTCCGTATAAATGTAATATACTGCCGACCCCACTTCCTGGTCGGGTGTCAGGTTGAGGTTGATTTCAATATCGTAGTCTTTGACCATTGAGAAATCAAAATAAGTGGTAACCTGCGGCGCCTCTTCATGCCCCATTTCCAATTGCTCCTCCTGGCAGCCGGGAGCAATCAGAAGAAAGAGGGAAGTTGTCAAAAGAGTGGTTCCGCTCACGAATAAGCGATTTCTCTTTTTGCGATTCAATACACTTTTCATATTATTTTAAATTGGTTGTAGGTTGAACGTCAATATTTGTAAGAAAAAGTTTATACTTTAGAATAGAACAAGCTTACTTATTGAATGTTTGGGCCTAAAACGTTAAATATGATTATAATAAGTGCGGTAGAATCGCTTTTAAATTCGTTTGGTGAATTATTGAAATCAGAATTAATCGTGTTTTCCTGTTACATAAACCCAGTTTCCGTCGATTTTCTCGAAAACAGATTCTTCTATAATTTGATTTATCTTTCCTTTTTCAAGAAAGCGGGCGCGGAAAGAAACAATTCCGGTCAGGTCGTTTTCACCGCCGGCCTGTTTGCCGCGGATTTGTAACCCGATCCATTTTACAGATTTAGCCCATTTGCGGATACTTTCTTTTTCGTTCAGATCGCGGGTGCGGGGATGCCAGCTTTTCATGAGGTATTCGCCGTCGGCAAGGGTGAATGCCGTATAACGGGAGCGCATTAGCCTCTCGGCGGTAGGGGCGGCGATTTCGCCTTTAATAATGGGGCCGCAACAATTTTCATAATACTCGCCGGAGCCGCAAGGACATAAGTTTGCCATCAAAATCAATATTTGGTTTTGATGGCAAATTTACAATTTACTTTTGATAGGCGATAATTGCCGAAGCACGTTCTATTTTTATTTTACCTCCTTTGATCACCTGTTTCCCTGTCTGATCAAATTGGCCGTCTCTTAATGCCACGGTCCATTTACCGGCAGGAATGGTTACTTCTGCCGCATGGTCGTTGCCATTGAATATGACCAGGATGTTTTTCCATTCATCGCCGTTTGCATGGTTGTTCAGTTGATACTGAATTACATTTTCTTGCTTTGTTTCGGCGAAGACCAGATTTTTAGCAACCTGTTCTTCCGTTGTCATTCGGAAGGCTGGGTGTGCTTTTCGAAGGGCGATCAATGCCTTATAGTAATCATACACATCTTTGTTTTTCGCTTTCAGGCTCCAGTCGATGGCATTTACGGAGTCGGGCGACTGATAAGTATTGTGAATTCCTTTTTTATCGCGGAATACTTCTTCGCCGGCAAAGATAAACGGTACTCCCTGTGAGGTAAATACAATGGTCTGAGCAAGTTTGTCGTAACGCTTCAAATCGGCCGGAGAAGCTGCTTTGAGAGAAGCTTTAAGCTTGTCGACCAGATTCATGTCGTCATGACAGGATACGTAATTAATCACGTCTGCCGGCATAGATGCATAAGGCTGCGAACCGGCTTTGGCATAATCAACCTGCGGATGAGAAGTTGCACCGACGATACCGAATTTTACTTTTTCCCTCAATCCTTTCTGCCCGGTTGCAAAACCGCGCCCTTCTGATTGTGAATAATGACCTTTTACGCCGTCACGTATGTCGTCGCTGAATACGGCAATACCTGGCATTTGCTTTCCGGCTGCTTTCAGGGCTCGTTTTTCAACAGGAAGCGGAGAGTCGGATGCAGTCCAGCCTTCACCGTAAAGATAAATGGTCGGATCAACTTGATTAACTGCTTCACGGATCATATTCATTGTTTCAATGTCATGAATGCCCATCAGGTCAAAACGAAATCCGTCGATATGGTACTCTTTGGCCCAATAAAGAATGGATTCAATCATGTAGCGACGCATCATTTCGCGCTCGGATGCTGTTTCGTTGCCACAGGCCGAAGCGTCGGAGTAGGTGCCGTCCGGGCGATAACGGTAAAAATATCCGGGTGCCGTTAATGAAAAATTCGATTCGTCGCCGGTAAAAGTATGGTTGTAAACTACGTCTAAGATGACCCGTAGCCCGTTTTTATGCATGTTTTGTACCATCTCTTTAAACTCTTTGATGCGAAGAGCCGGATTGCCGGGATCGTTAGAATAGCTTCCGTCGGGTACATTGTAATTTTTAGGATCGTATCCCCAGTTGTATTTATTGTCGGTCAGATGAGCTTCATCAACTGATCCGTAATCGTAAGAAGGCAAGATATGTACGTGCGTTACTCCTAAATCTTTTAGGTGATCGATTCCGGAAGCGAGGCCGTCTGTGTTTTTTGTGCCGTTTTCTGTAAGTGCCAGGTATTTACCTTTGTTTTTTATGCCGGAAGTAGGATGGATTGAAAAATCACGGTGGTGCATCTCATAAATAATGATGTCGGTAGGTGATTTTAATTCCGGGCGCCGGTCGTTTTCCCAACCGTCCGGATTGGTTGCCGCCATGTCGATGATTGCGGCGCGATTTCCGTTTATTCCTACGGCCTTTGCCCAGATTCCCGGTGTTTCTGCGAGCCATGTGCCTTTGTGATTTACGGAAAACGTATAATATTTGCCGGAATAGTTTTCTTTGGTTTCATATAACCAAGTACCCTGTATCGATGGTTTCATGTTGAATTCGGATACCGGTTGCGTGGCAAATGCCGAATCATAGATGCGAAGTTTTACTCCTTGTGCGCCGGGCGACCAGATTCGGAAGGCGGTTGCTCCATCGGCAAATGTTACTCCTTGTTGGTTGCCGGTATAAACAGGATAAGCAGACAAAACCTCTTCGGGTACATACGTTTTTGATTGTGCTTGTGTCATTGCGGTATAGCCTAAAAGGCTGAAGGGAATTAACAGTAATTGTTTTTTGAACATAAATAAAACTGAATTAGTGATGCATGCAGGCCTTTCGCGCTGCGTGATGCACAAATATAAAAACAATCTTATTTTGTTTTATCGAATGTAAGGCGTTGATTGATAATTTCTTGAATTTTTTAATTTGTCAACACAAAACAATATTTTAGTCAGGAAGTGATAGAATGTTTCTTTTGAAGCGCGATTCTCTTTATTTTTACCATTCTTTAAAAATGAGATTAAGGTTTTAACTGAAAATATAGGATGATATTAACTTCGCAAGCTCAATTGGAACAGTGTACACTGCATGTGGTGGGAAACCGGTTGCGGGAAGAGGGAATCTCTCTGTCAAAATCACTGCAGTCGCTTACGCCCGAAAATGAGCGGCATCTGATGCATTATTTCTTTTCTTCCTTTAAATATGAAGAACTTTATACGTTGGCCCACGATACAGAGCTGACGTACAATGAGGTATATGGTTTTGTTTCTGCTATTTTTGAGGATCCGGCATGTTTTTATGAGCAGTCTGTTCATCTTGCCCGTCATCTTTATCAGCAGAGTATGCATCCGAAAATACGGAAAGGTGAGTTGTATATCGGCTATTTCAAAAACTGTGAAGTAAATGGTAAACGAGTGGATGCCGTGGGGCTCTTTAAATCGGAAAACAAAGATACTTTTCTGAAAATCCGTGCGGGCGAAGGTAATTTTGAAATTGAAAGTCAGCAGGGTGTCAATATCAATAAATTAGATAAGGGTTGTCTTATTTTTAATGTAGAGAAAGAGTCTGGTTATCAGGTTGCTATTGTTGATAATATCAATAAGGGCATGGAAGCCAAATATTGGGCGGATGATTTTTTGCATATTCGCCGGAAGCAAACCGACTTCGCGTCTACCTCCGATATGCTCTCTTTGTTTAACGGCTTTGTAACGACAGAATTACCCGCCGATTATTCGAAGATGGACCAGGCGTTTCTGATGAACAGGAGTCTGGAAGCAATGAAGCGGAAAAAACAGATGAACGTAACGGATCTGGCTGAAGAGGTTTTTCAGGAACCGGCACTGGCAGAGCGTTTTGATCAGTATAAAAAAGAATATGAGCAAAAGCGGGATGTCACGTTGCCCGACTCATTTGAGGTTTCAGAACAGGCCCTGAAGCGGAAAGGGCGCGGTACGATGCAGGTAATCCGGTTAGACCGGAATTTCGATCTGCGGATACACGGCGGGGAGCAGTTTGTAGAAAAAGGGTATGACGAGGAGCGGGGTATGCATTATTACAAACTTTATTTCGCAGAAGAAAAATAAAGTATTCAGCGGGTCTGTTAAAATATTGATTACATATATTTATTATGCAAAAGATTATCATTGTAGGAGCCACTTCCGGGATTGGCGAAGAAGTAGCGAAACTCTATCTCGAAAAGGGCTGGAAAGTTGGTGTAGCGGGGCGCCGCGAAGAGGCGCTGATCCGGTTTCAGCAATTGGCTCCTGATCGCGTGGAGATACAGGTGCTTGATGTAACACATAAAAATGCGGATAAGCATTTGAAGGAACTGATCGATAAGATGGGCGGGGCAGACCTGTTTTTGCTGAGCTCCGGGATCGGATCACAAAATGCGGTGTTGGATCAGGCAATAGAGCTAAATACGGCCATGACGAATGTTGAAGGATTTATCCGAATGGTTACTACGATGTTTCATTATTTCCGGATCTGTGGAAAAGGGCATATTGCCGTTATCAGTTCTATTGCGGGAACCCGGGGATTAGGGATTGCTCCTGCATATTCAGCTACCAAGCGATTTCAGAATACTTATATCGAATCATTGGCGCAATTAGCGCAAATGGAAAAATTAAATATCCGGTTTACTGATATCCGCCCCGGCTTTGTAGCCACGGCTTTGCTGAAAGACCGGAATTATCCGATTTTAATGAAAGTGCCACGGGTGGCGAAGCTGATCGTAAAGGCTCTGGATAAACGTAAACGTGTTGTTGTTGTCGACTGGCGCTATGGTATTCTTGTTTTTCTGTGGCGGCTGATTCCGGGTTGGCTGTGGGAACGACTCCCGGTAAAAAATTAATAGAAACGATTATACTTCTTGTATCATGATGATTAAGCAAACAAAAGAGGAAATAGCAAATACCCTGACCCATTTTACCGGTGTCTGTCTGGCGATATTATCTGCCTGGGTACTTATTGCAAAGAGTATTGAATCAGATTGGCAAACGGGTTTTGCCGTTACGATATTCTGTTTATCGGTTTTCCTGATGTATTTGGCTTCGACTATTTATCATTGGGCACTGCCCGGAAAGACAAAGAAGATATTGCGGTATCTGGATCACATTAATATTTATGTGTTGATAGCAGCCTCCTATACACCGATATTGCTTTGCTCGATCGGCGGAAAAACCGGGTGGTTTATGTTTGCCTTTTTATGGCTTGTCGCATTGGCCGGATCATTTTATAAGATTTTTTTCTTAGGTAAATATCCGCGTATCTCACTTGGTATCTACCTGATGATGGGGTGGTCTGTTGTTTTTATAGCCCGCTCGGTATGGGAGAATATGCCCGGTATGGCTTTGTTCTTTATTCTGCTGGAAGGAATTTTTTATACGGCGGGTACCTATTTTTTCTCAAAAGATGCGGATCATCCTTATTATCACGCGATCTGGCATCTGTTCGTTTTGGCCGGCACGATCATGCATTGTGCGGCGGTATGGCTGATCCTTTAAATAGCCGCTATCCGGTAATAAATATACCCTGTCAGCAGCAACTGGCAGGATAGCAATACCGGGATACCCGTTGAAAATTTGAAATGTTTCGTTTTGTGACGAAAAACCTTCATCCCCGCCCATGCTCCCGGAGTTCCTCCCGCCAAGGCACATAGAAAAAGATGCTTTTCGGGAATGCGCCATTCATTTTTTCGGGCACGTCTTTTGTCGATGCCGAACAAGATAAACGAAAAGAGATTGATGAACAAAAAGTAAATCAGGAAGAGCAACATAGCGGGGCGAATTTATGGGTGTAAAAAAATAAAATTATGAGCCGGAGGTTTCTGTCTCAACAGTTTCCGCATCCTTGTTTTGCAACATCAGCGTTAAGGCTCCGTCTCCGGTAATGTTGCAGGCTGTACCAAAGCTGTCTTGTAAAGCAAAAATGGTTAGCAACAAAGCCGTGGCGACTTCGGTAAACCCGAGTACCGAAATGATAAGCCCCAGAGAGGCAACAACCGTTCCGCCGGGTACGCCAGGCGCGCCGATACCGAATATTCCGAGTAATAAAACAAACAGAATCATTAAAGACGCACTGGGTAATGTGCCGTAAATAATTAAAGATACGGTCATCACGAAAAATACTTCTGTCAATACCGAACCGCAAAGATGAATATTGGCAAATAGCGGGACAGAGAAGCTGGAAATGTCTTTTGACAATACTTTGCTTTTCTGTGCGCTGCTCAGCGCTATACCGAGTGTGGCTGCTGAAGACATGGTGCCTACGGCAGTAAGATAGGCCGGCCCGTAATGCTTTAATACTTCCCATGGATTTTTTCCGGATTTAATGCCGGCTACCGTATAAAGCAAACCTAACCAGATGAAATGAGCTATAATCACAATGCCCATTACTTTTATGAAAATCGGCAACAACTGTGTAATTGCCCCTTCGTATGCAAGTACCGCAAAGTTGGCGGCAATGAAAGAGGGGAGCAGGGGGATTAAAATCCGGTTTACCAATGACAATACGATTTGTTGAAAATCATTCAGAAAATTCCCGAAGAGTTCAGATTTGGTCCATACGGTAGCCAGCCCTAACATAATAGATAAAACCAGGGCCGACATAACTCCCATGACAGGCGGTATGTCTAACCGGAATATCATTTCCGGAAGAGATTTTGTTGATTCGGCAACGGAAGCGATATCCATGCCGGGAAGGAATTTATACCCCAGCAGAACGGCAAAAAAACCGGCTCCTATGGTTGATCCGTATGCTAACAGAAGTGCTTTGCTTAACATTGAGGAGGCATCTTCCCGTAATCTGGCAATTGAGGGGGCGACAAATCCGATAACGATTAGCGGAACCAAAAAGAAAATAACCTGACCCAGTACATGACGAAGCGATAGAATCGCTCCCACTGCCGACTCCGGGATAAACGAGCCGATCGTAATACCGGCAATAACGCCTAAAAACAGGCGGAAAATAGTACTTGAGAAGATTTTATTCATAAGCGATTAATGTAGAATGATTCTTTGTAAGTCGACAAATATAATCACCTTTTTTGGGGAGGCTACCCAAAATTTGATAAAAAGGATAGTGCTCTTTTTGATTTATCACTTAGTTATTTATCTTTAGCCCATTACAAATATAAATCAGTATGATGTTACAAACAGCACTTGAATATAATAAGGTATTTGTGCGTATAGAAGGATATCGGCCTTTTCTGACAAATAAATATCCGGATAAGAAGCTGGCTATTCTGACATGTATGGATACGCGGCTTGTAGAACTTTTACCGGCGGCACTGGGGATAAAAAACGGGGATGTGAAAATTTTAAAGAATGCCGGCGGAATTGTATCTCACCCTTATGGTAGTGTGATGCGAAGCCTGATTATAGCTATTTACCAGTTGGGGGTGGAGATGATCTGGGTAATCGGACATACGGATTGCGGTATGGAGCATTCGGATACAACTGCGTTATTGCAGAAAATGACAGCGCGCGGCATTGCGCCGGGCGTAATAGAACAGGTTCGTGAAGACGGCGTAGATTTTGAGCATTGGCTGGGAGGTTTTTCGGACGTATGCGAGGCTATTCAGACCACCATGCAGGAAATTCGGCGTCATCCTTTGATACCCGCCGATATTCAGATTGAAGGAATGCTGATGGATTCTGCTACCGGCGAAATTACGCAGATCGAGTCTCTTTGATAAAGAAAAAATGTTTCTACCTTTGCTTCTTCTGAATTAAAAAATAAACTATGGGATTGCAACAGGATATTCAGCTTCTGCAGCTGGATTATAAAAGAGCAAAACGATGCGCCGATTTTCTGGCCAAGCGAATTACACTGGAAGAAGTAGGAGTGGAATCTGTAAAGAATGCACTCGATGCGGCGCAATATATTTATCGTTTTAATAACCGGGTAGATAAACTGATCGACCAGATGTATGAATCGTGCGAAAACAGATTCATGATTGACCGGGTACGGTTGATGAAAATCTTGAAAAGCAGTTCTCCAAGCCGTAATTTATAAATCGGCCGGATATACAACCCCGATCTGAGAGCGAATCTCATCTAATATTTCCATTACGATACGCGAATTTTCCCATGAATTGATGGCAGATTCGCGTTCGTCGTTTATGATCAGGTCGATGAACTCTGCTACTTCATAATAATACTCCTCTTTTTCATGGGCTACCGACAGATCCTG
>JAVWBH010000010.1:0-20574 GCA_036649595.1 Bacteroidales bacterium | reverse complement strand
TATTTTTCGCGTAAGGTAAACCAGTTGCGCTTGTTGGGTGTAAACGATATTATCCTGGATCCCGGATTCGGATTCAGTAAAACGTTGGAAGATAACTACCGTTTGATGAATTATCTTTCTGATTTCCGGATTTTCGAATTACCTGTTCTGTCGGGTATATCTCGGAAATCCATGATTTATAAATTGCTTGGCACAACTCCCGCCGAAAGTCTTAACGGGACAACTGTACTTAATACCTTGTCGCTCATAGGTGGTGCTCATATCTTGCGCGTTCATGATGTTAAAGAGGCGGTAGAGACAGTGAAGATTTTTAAAATGACCCAAAGTCAACAATAACATATGTGGCAATTCGGAATAAAGGATGCAATTGATATCCTGTTAGTGGCGATTCTCTTGTATAATGTATACAAGATGATGAAAGAATCGGGTACCATCAATATTTTTGTCGGCGTACTGGCATTCATCGCATTGTGGATCCTGGTAACGCAGATCCTGGATATGCGCCTGATGGGAGCGATTATGGATAAGGTTATCAGTGTGGGGTTGATTGCGCTGTTGTGATTTTTCAGGCTGAGATCCGGCGTATGTTACTCGAAATGGGTTCAAAGAAACGCTGGCGCTTCTTTCTTAATTTTTTTCTCAAGCGAAATGAAGACGATGATTCGCAGGTAGGCATTTCGGCGGTTGTGCGTTCTTGCCAGAATATGGCGCAAACGAAAACCGGCGCCCTGATCGTTATGCAGCAAACCAGCGATCTGAAGATGTTTGAGTTGACGGGCGATACCATTGATGCTGAGATTTCCACTCGCCTGATAGAGAACATCTTCTTTAAAAACAGTCCGCTTCATGACGGCGCAATGATTATTGCTAATAATCGGATTGCAGCCGCTTCTTGTATCCTGCCTGTTTCTCATAACCAGGATATACCGAAACATTACGGGCTTCGCCACCGGGCTGCCCTGGGTTTATCGCAGGAGACGGATGCTAAAATAATCGTCGTATCTGAAGAAACCGGATACATTACGCTCGCCCATAACGGGAAGTTATACCGTAACCTTTCTGCGAGTGCCTTAGAGAAGATGCTACAAAATTGATATCCTTTTCAACAAAGCTTATACTCTCTTTCCAAACTCAAATTTATTCAAAACAATCGCAAAAGTTCTTGTACGGTTTTTCTTATAGTTTTATCATAGATAAAAACACCCGGCCCTCCGGGTTTTCCGTTTGATCAATTAATCCAAACAACTATGATAAAAATCGTACGACTATTTCTTCTTAGTCTGTTGTTTCTGTCCTCGTTCGTGCAGGCTCAGAACTATGACTATGCCAAAAAGTTTATGTTCGGATCGGGGCCGAAAGGGCTGGATCTGCATGAGCAAAAGTTATATGTAGCTCTGTATAGTGCAAGTAAAATTGTTGTTTCGTCGCTCGACGGGACTGTCTTGAAAGAGATTCCGCTTAAGGCAAAACCATATGATGTGGCGGTAGCCGGATCAGACCGTTTGCTGGTAGCCAATCGCGACGCTAAAAATGTAACGTTGATTTCGGGCGACGGCACTGTTTTGAAAACAGTTGCTTTCAATGAGTCTGTCAATGGGGTTACGATTCGGAAAGACGGCAATATTTTCGTTGCCACGATCCTGGCAGTTCATGTTTTCGACAATAATCTGGAGCCTGTTACAACCATCAAGACCCTGAGTACGGATAAGTTCAGGGAGGTGCGTAAAGTATTTTTCGATGGTGCCGACAATATGTATTTCGTCGATAAGAATACCGGCGTAATAAAAATCAGTTCTTTCAGCGGTGCTACCGCACAGGTAGATTTTATCATTAAGAAAGGAAATCAGACTGCGCCGTCTTCAACCACTTTTAACCGTTTGGCTTATATGACCACTACCGCAAAGGGCGACCTGATCGTTTCGGCGGATGAGGCATATGGAAACTCATTACCGGGAATATACCGGTTTGACCGTAACGGAGCTTTCTCGGACATAATCGGAACATTAAACGCCGGTACAAGCGATGATCAAATTCAGGCTCCATACGGGATCGTAGCTGACGAAAATGATAACCTGTACGTGTCTGATTTTAAAGCGAACGCAATTAAAGTATGGGTTGCCAGTGATAAAACAGCACCGATTATCTCAGACCTTTCGGCAGGCAGCGAGGTACGCGGCCAGGCAACTTTTTCTTTCAAAACGGATGAGAAGTGTTCGGTTTATTACCTCTTGCAAGCTGCTTCTTTGCCGGCTCCTTCAGCCGATGAAATCAGAAAAAACGCCTCTGTAGAGGTTTCGACTCCTGAAAATACGATTACAAAGTCGGTTGTGGTAACAGATCCGTCTCCGCAAATGGTTTACCTTTTGGCAGTGGATGCGGCAGGCAATGAAAGTGTTATTTATACCACAAAGGCGTTTGCCGTTGAGACAAAACTATTGGTCAGCAATCTGTTCGTATTGAATAAAACTGCCGACGGAGTGACTGTAGAAGCAGAAACAAATGATAACGGAGTCTTCTATTGGGCGCTGACGGATGCCGAAGCAACTGATCTGCCTTCGCACGAAGCAATCGAACAAGCACCCCTTTCGGGTAATGCGGTTGTGGAAGCGGGAAAAGGGCAATTGATCTCAATTTCTGCTTTAGAAGCAAGACGTTATAAATTATGTGGTTTTTTGAAAAAAGGAACTGAAAAAACGGCTGTTCACTCGCTTTTAATCATGCCGGCAGACGAAGCCGAACTGATTTATCAGCGTTATGTTGAATTGCTCAAAGGAAATCGTCCGGATTATACTGATCCGTTGATGTTGGCCCGTTACGAAGCTTTACGTGCAAATGTGGCAAAAGCGCGTCAGAAGCTACCTTCTTATCAGTGGGTAGAAGGAATGCCTCCTCTTGATTTGATGGTAAGTCGTGAAGGAAGAGATATTGCGGCAACTGTGCTATTGCCTCTTGCGCTGAATTATCATATGGAGGGGCCGGCGGCAAATCCGAATCCGGATTACCTGAATCCGAACGCGCTTAAAGAGATTACCGGATTGTATGATTATATGGAAAAAAGAGGAATGGTGGAAGGATGTAATATCCAATTCGCTTCTTCCGGTTCATTCCTGGGTATGTGTGGTTATTTCTATGCCTCGGTGCTGATGCGCGAAGAGTTGCTTCGTAGCAAGCAATGGGCAGTTGCAGAAGCGATGATGGCATGGATGTCACGTGAGGTTAATCCATCAAATCCGGAATGGGGAGCTGAAGTGGAGCATAACGGAAGCCGTTCGGATGGTGTGCGTACGCTTTATCATAACAGACTGATGGCGATTTGCGCCCAGACGGATGATCGGACGAATCGTGAAAACGACCTGGCTTATTTGCAGAAAGCTTTGAACCAGAATATGAAGATTGCTCCGGCTTGGGATGGTTTTATTAAACCAGACTTTACGGGCTATCATCACCACGGACCGTGGGGGAATGCTTACAATACCGATGCGCTGCATACTTCATGCCAGATGGCGTATGTTTTGCGAGGAACCTCTTTTGCCCTGAACGAGCAGTCGATCCATAACCTGGCTGAAAGTTTGCTGGCTTTCCGTGCTTATTGCGGAAAATATGATATCTCCAGAGGTATGTGCGGACGTTTCCCGAATCAGCTAACTGCCTTGTCGGGTAATATCCCTGCATTCGCTTACCTGTATCCTGTTTTGGCAGGAGAGATGCAACAGCGGGTGGGTGGTGCTTTTGACCGTTTATTTACACCCGAATATTCAGGTGTAATGCAAAATACCGTGCGTGATGTAAATTGTGATATCTATTTCCATGGCGGCCTGGGTATGTTGCAGCAGATGAATAAGGTAAAATCCCTGGGTTTGGAGGATACTGAAATCAGCGCAATGAACCGTACTTTCCCTTATTCGGCAATGCAGGTACATCGCCGCGGCGACTGGATGGCGGCTGTAAAAAGTTATACGAAATATGTATGGGACTTTGAGACCAACGAGGAGCAAAACTGGTTGGGACGTAATCAGAGTGCCGGGGCACTTTCTATTTATGCGACTCCGGATGAAGAGGGTGTTGTAACGGCGGCTGCCAGCGGGGTAGGATATAACGGATGGGACTGGAGTCACGTACCGGGTACTACCTCTTTTGATATGCCGATAGACAGTATCATCAAAGAGGCTACGTTATATACGATGGCCAAATTCTCTCCGAGTTCAATTGCCGGAGGTGTTTCGCTCGAAGGGAAACACGGGGTATACGGAATGATATTCAATGATATCCGCCAGGCTTATACTTATACCGGTGTGAAGTGGGGCACTAAATGGCGCGGAGTTACTTTATCTGCCAATAAATCATGGTTCTTCTTTGATGATGAGATTGTAGCGCTTGCTTCTGAAATTCGCAACACAAATCCGGACTATCCGGCGCATACTACGTTATTCCAGAATACGCTTGCTTCGGTGGATACTCCTTTTTATCTGAATGGAGAAGCAAAGACGGGATTGGATTATGCTGAGGATTTCAGCGGGAATAATCCGTTTGTCCTGACAGATGTTGTCGGAAATGCATATCTGATTCCGAATGGTAACGGTTTGCACGTACACCGTAAAACCCAGCACTCTGTTCAAGACCGTAACTATAACAACAAAACTACAGGCAATTATGCAACAGCATGGTTGGATCATGGTAAAACAACCGGTGGCTCTTATCATTACATGATTAAAGTAGGCGGAGCGGAAGAGGCTAAACAGATGAGTACGCTCCCTGAGCTCCCTTATGAAATCCGCCAGCAAGACGACTGTGCGCATATTGTAAATTATCCGGCAAAATCTTTACGCGGATATGCCGTATTTAAAGCGGGCGAAATTAAAAACGATGTTTTGTTGGCATCTGCCGACAAGCCGTGTATGATTATGGTTCGCGAAAAAAGTGCCGGCGAGATGACACTGAGTTTGTCTAATCCGGAGCTTGGATTTTATCCTGCCGATAAATTCCCTTATCAGGTGTGGTCGATCGATAAAGATAAATTGTATGCCGAAAGTAAAGAACAGCCGGTGATTATTACCTTGAAAGGCGACTGGGACCTATCGGCGGTTTCTGCCGGAATTACGCATATGGGTTATGATGCTGAAAAAGATCTGACAACCTTGTTGTTCTCCGGTAAAGATGCCGAGTCAATGGAGGCCGCACTAACGCGCCAGGCCGTTTCTGTCGAAGAAACAACCGGCGAAGTTGCCGTTTCTTTTGGCCCGAATCCTTTCGGAGATATCTTTCGAATTCGTTTTGCATCCGAAGGGTCTCATACGGTAGTATTGGCTGATATGACCGGACGCCGTGTATATCAGGCAACTCATTCCGGAGCGGAGGCTACTATCGTTACACGCAACCTGATGTCAGGGAGCTATCTGCTTATGATTGACGGCCGTGTATCCGGTAAGGTTATGAAAAAATAAAAAAAGACTTTTGGTCGAAAATCGTTTCGATCCGTAGTTATTAACCCCTGTTTGGTTTGTTCGTACAATCCAAACAGGGGTTTCTTTTTGTTACCCGAGTATATTTGTTAACCTTGGGCTATTATGATTAAAATTATTTTAAATTACTATACAAAGTAGCTGTTATGTATTAATTTTGTGACAATTTAAATCAAATTGAGTTGTTGTGGTGTGTTGGTTTGAACAATTTTTAAATAAATGCAGATTTTCGGAGTCTGATTTAGAATACGATAAGCAATAAATTTCTGTTTTAATTAATTGGTATTAGATGAATTTTAGATATTTGAGAAATTTATTCTTGTTCTATAAGAGGACTAATCTTATCCTCCTTCTCAAAATCTGTGTGTTTTCGATTTTCGTATCCCTTTTTATTGCCGGCATAATATTGCGTATGCGTACGCCTGCTTATCAGGGGATGGCTTCTGTCTTTTTACAGGATTCACGCGGTATAAACGAAGATCCGGAGCGCCAACTCCTTTTTCGCGAAGTGGTGGGTATGCGCGAATTAGCTGCGGTAAGCCCGATCGACGAATTTATGATTTTAAGTACTTCTCTTACTTTCGTACATCAGAGTATCATTCAGACCCGCGCAAATATATCCTGTTATACCCGGCATTGGTCAGGACGGCAATATTATCATGATGATGCCCCGATCCGACTAGCCGCGATAAAAGAGCCAGCCTGTTTTCCATTACAATTTAAAGTTATACCCCAAAATACAGAGTCTTATCAGATCGTAGGCAAAGACGGCAAAAAAGAGGGCCGTTTTGGTCAGCCTTTTTGTGATCTGGGGCTGGAGTTGTTGATAGAAGCGGATACAAGCATTGTCCGCAGTATCGGCCTTCCTTTTTACATTGAGATAGAAGATCCGCAGGTTGTCGCTACCCGGTATCGAAAAAAGTTACGGGTATCGCCACAAGGTAATTCCAACATTGTCACGTTATCCCTTACTGCATCTCACCCGGCCCAGTGCAAGTTGTTGCTGAATACGCTTATCAACGAGTATATGAATCAGAGCGTACGGGTTAAGCAAGCGGCATTAGACAGCAGTCTGCTTTATGTTGAACAAAAAATACGAGATGTCAAGGAAGAGCTCCATTTCAGAGAAACCAACGAAGTTGATTTTAAGCGTTTACATAAAGCGGCCAACTTGTCGGTCGAAGGTGCCCTGCTTACTGCCCGCTTGCAGCAGATGGAAAACGAATGGATGGAACAGGAGATCCGGCAGCAACGGCTCGCCCGCTTTATCCGGCAGATGCACGACTCGTCATCCGGCGATCTGGATCCGATCTCTTTCGTACCCGACGAGAACCAACTGAACCATGAGATCGGGAATTATAATAAAGATCTGGCAAAGTTGCATCAGTGGATTCAGTCGGGATCACCTCTGAATCCCGAAATCACACGCTTAAAAGAGGATATCTTACAAAAGAACCGATCGATATTCGATCGGGTGGAGAATCTCCATCATGCCAGCTCAATGAAACTTTTTAATTTGCAGCAACGGATGGATACGTTCCAACATCAGATACGGCAGCTCTCGGCAACGCAAACCGGAGTCACTCACCTGGTACGCGACCGGCGAATAAAAGGAGCCCTGTATACCTACCTTGCAAATAAACAGGAAGAAAACGGTTTGTTGCGGGCCATGGTTACGCCCTCTCTCCGTGTACTCGATCCGGTAGTCGTATCCCGTTCTCCGGTAAATTTGCCGGCGTCCCGGATTATCGGGAGATCACTTTGTCTGGGAGGTGTTTTTCCGCTTGCCTTCTGTTGCTTTTTACTCTTATTCGACCGGAGGGTAAAAACAAAAGAAACGATACGCCGCAATGTTACGGCACCCGTATTAGGTACGATTGCAAAGGGCCAGCTCGATGAGTCTCCGGTTCAGGAGGGGTTCTGTGCATTACAGTATGCTCTCTTTTATACGGCACAACTGAAGGCGGGGGCCGTCGTTTGTGTAACGTCGACGATGCCGGGCGAGGGTAAAACATTCATTTCTTCAAACCTGGCCCGCTCGGCCGCCCGGTTTGGAAAAAAGGTTTGTTTGGTAGGTCTTGATTTGCGCCGCCCTGTTCTGCAATCGTTATTCGGATATAGTGGCAGGAGGGGTGTCAGTGATTACCTGACTTGTTCCGATACCGATACCGGAGGATTGGAAAGGTTGATATTACCTTGTGAAGATAATCCGTTCTTATCGATTCTGCCGGCCGGAACTGTTCCTCCCAATCCGGCTGAGTTATTGAGCGGAGATCGCTATGAGCGGATGATTGAACAACTGCGTTCCCGGTTTGACGTGATAATTCTGGATACGCCTCCTGCCGAAATTGTTGCCGATACGCTTCTTATCAGTCGGCAGGCCGACCTTTCGTTGTATGTGGTGCGTGTAGGGGTGACCGATTTCCGCGAACTCGAAAATATTAATCAGCTCTATTTTGACCGCCGTTTGCCGGATATGCATCTTGTGATCAATGGCGACTTGTCTCTCGTATAATTGGGGCAACATAAAATTACCCCCTTCCCAGGCAGGAAGAGGGTAAAAGAATTATAAAGAGAGAGCTAAAGTTAATTGCCGCTACCGCCAGAGTGGTTATCGCAAGATACTTCATTAAATGTGATATCAGCTCCTAAATACAAGTTTGCCGCAATTGTAATATCTACACGGTTGCCTTTGTATAGAATCGGGAATATCAAAGTACCTTCTGTTATTCTTGGTTTATTCGTATAAGTAAGAATAGAGTTACCGGATACATCAACAGTCTCTGTCCGGTTTAACGTATATACACCTTCTGCTGTTCCCACATATTTTTGTGCGATGCTATGGAATATATT
This sequence comes from Bacteroidales bacterium, assembly GCA_036649595.1. GTDB lineage: Bacteria > Bacteroidota > Bacteroidia > Bacteroidales > JAUNSR01 > JAUNSR01. Next base: position 12,262 of record JAVWBH010000010.1, on the reverse strand, counting down.
TGCGAGGTCGGTTTTTTCTGTCGGTGTAATGGATGGAATAGCCCGCTGGATTATGATTTCAGGATCTACCGGAAATTCCCATCCTGTTTTTTGTTTTACATCGATTGTTTGTCCGCGCAAAGCAGAAATATTACCACAATTGCTTACCTGAGTTTGTGTATTGATCTGATTGGTAGTTAGCAGTCGGCTGGATGTTTCGTACTTCGGCTCAACCATATAAATACCCAATTCGTTAACGGGTGCCTTATAGGTGTTGGTAGCCGGATCGAAAGTCATAACCCCAAGGTCTGTCCATGTATAGATCGGAGCTTTTGTCATGAAAGCATTTGCTTTGGTTGAAGAGCTTTCAATTCTAAGCATCGGTTCTACTACCGCGATATTACTGGATGAAGAGATGTTTCTGACATTCAATGTCACCGGTTTAGAAAATTTCAATCCGATCGGAGAACAGACAACATCCAAAGAAACCTGACCGCCTCCCACGAGAGGGGATGCTGTAGTAATGGATATGTTTTGAGCGGTAGAAGTGGCTCCTGTCGGAATTTGAATTGAAGAACGGTCTGTCGGATAGGAAATTGTAGCGGAAGCTCCTGCCGGAACAGGAATAGCCGGATTCGATTTTCCCAGATTTGCATTTAGCATGATGGCACCGTGGCCAGCCATGTTGTCGGGTAGGGTAACCTGACCTTTTGCAGTAACATAATTTGTTGCAGAAAATGTAAGAACATACGTTTTGTTCTTACTGTTTGTACTGATCAGATAAGTTCCGTCGTTGCCGGTAGTAACGGCCGGAAGCCCTTCTGCAACAACTTTTGCATTCGGGAGCGCTACACCTCCGGACTCTACACGACCGGTAATGTAATACAAAGCTTCTTCTGTCGGACTTGTTACTTTTTCCGGTTCCGGCTCATCGCTTCTGCAACTAAGTGTCATACTTGTAAGGCAACTGCCAATCAAGAATGTGTAAATAATTTTGTTTGTTTTCATTTTGATTCCATATTTAATAGGTGAATAATTTGACTCTTTATGTAAAGCGGATTCCAATACGATTCATCCGCGCGTTCATACAAGCGTGACAGGTAACTTTTCCCAACCCCTTTTTTTACATATTCCGGTCCGCTTTGTGCGGAATATTCCCAATCATACCACTGCGGCCATACGAATGATACCGGATGAATACGCTTTAGCCGGGTGAAGGCCAATGGCAGGATGAAGTTGAAACCACCATTGACTTCTCCTCCGCTGATCATGCCGTATAAACCGACGGTTACGTTTCTGAAACGGCGCGACAATTCTCCCCGCACTCCGTAATCTTCCATCACATAGCGTCCGGCGGACGCCTGTATCTTCGTATTCGATCCTGCCAGATAGAGGTAGGTGGATGCTTCGAAGTCAATGTGCTTCCATTTTGAAAAAGCCCAGTCGCCTCCCCACGTGGTAGAGGATCCGGTTAATCCTCCGCTTAGTGTTGCCCCCCATTTCCCATTAGGCAAATGATATCCCACTAATCCGTGGATGCCGGCTCGCTGATTGGTGAAATTTCCCACCGATCCGATCATTTCCCACCGATTCCCGATTTTGAATCGTTGAGAGAGTGTAATCAGTCCGGGACGGATATAATCAAACTGTTTTTCCATCGAATTATAGATGGGTATGATTATTTGTGCCGTCAGATCGGCGCCCCGCCATAATTGCATCTGCAGGGTGGGAGCCAAACCGGCAAATACGGTAAAGATGACATCTGTCCGGGCATTGCGCAGGTTAATTACAGGCAGTGCCGTAATGAGCAGTTTTCCGTATGGCCGATCGCCGGATTTACTTTTTGCCAGCATGCGGGAACAGGTCCGGGTATCGGAGGTAACTTCGATTAGCTGCATTCCTTCAAATAGCAGATTCACCCGCGCCACTCCGTTCTGTTCGAGATTTACGCTTACCGGCGATGTAATATCGTGTTGCCTGCATAGTTGCATCAATTGTGCCAGCCCGATCCAGGGCTGTCGGTCTACTCTGTCTTCGAAAGCCAGGTAAAGCATTCCGTCGGAGGCTTCGCACCTCACGTTTTCCATCCCGGCCGAAAGGAGCAGGGCTTGCAAATCGGTTGCCTTATCAGATGCTTTCAGCCTATTTCCTCCGATTGCCAGCAGAATCAATAAGATCAATATCCGTTGCATGACGCCCCCTTTCCTAATAAGTTCAACGAATAACGGATTCCTGCAGATACTGCCCGGAAATCATAGCAGAACACTTGTACCGTCAGATGCCGGAACAGTGTTGCTTGTACTCCCAAATTGACTGCTTTACAATCATATTCACCCAATATGGAAAGCCAACAGCATCGAGCAGGAATCCATTCTGCTCCGGCAAACGGACCGTTGCGGTCACTTCTTTTATAAAATGGAATATAATAACCGGCTGTAAGTCGGAGCTGTTGCGCCTGAAAGCGGAAAGTACGGGTCGCTACTCCGTAAACGGAGGCGAAATAGCGGTTACCGCCGCTGTCATCTGTAAGTTTGGTTATCTTTCCCGTCGTAACAACATCATTGGATCCGATTGAAAGTGCCGGTCTCCATGTTTTTCCTTCTGTCAGAATCCGAAATCGTATTCCTACCGAACGGTCTTTGTTCCATACGTATTTTTCTTTCAACGGGGGGGATTGCCGAAAATGTAGCAGGGTGGAGCGGTAATTCAGCTCCATGAAAGAGAAAAAGGCAATATTGAAAAAATAATTTCCGCTATTGTAATGTAGCTCATCCGGCATCATCTGCGATGGCAGATAATTACCTCCCGCCGAAAAGGTTCCGTCGGCAGAAAGGAGTGCTGACGGGATGTTTAAGCCCCCCGACATACCCAATGAAAATTGTCCGCGAACGGGGACTCCGGCAAAACAGACCGCTATTAAAAGGAGCAGAAGCCGTAATCCTTTTATCGGAATCGGAGCGATGCCTGAAAAAGATATGATAACAGAGTAATTACGCTTCATTTATCCCCTTTATTTAATGTTTTGTTAAATGTATTTTCGCCTTTTTTCTCCTATTTTAGAGAGTGTCCGGGTGAAATCCTGAAATAACGTTGTTATTTCTTTATTATGTAACATCTTTAAATTCAGATAAGTTTATTCTAAAGGACGGTTTGTTTGAAAATTTAAGGAGCTTTGATGGAAAGTTTAATAATAACAAAAAAGCGATGTCCGAATTACTTCGAACATCGCTTTAAGATGCTTATATAAAATATTTTATAGCGGATGGTATTCCACAAATGCTTCGATTGCTTCGTAAGAAGCCAATCCTAATTTGTGGTAAAGTTCGGCCGTAGCACGGTTACGGTCTTCTGAACGCTGCCAGAACAGACGTTCGTCATTACCCAGGAATGGCGCACTTTCCATCTGAGACTGGTGTTTCAGAATCGAGTTGCGTTTTGAGCGAAGTTCTTCCGGACTCAACGGAACAGCCATTTCAATATGGTCAACTTCCCACTCAGCCCATGCTCCGCGATACATCCAGATACGGCAGTCTTTCAGCCATTGTTCTTCTTTCATATCATCGATAGCGGCAAGAACGGCATCCAAACATACTTTATGCGTTCCGTGTGGATCGGCCAAGTCGCCTGCTACGAAGATCTGATGAGGTTCGATCCGACGGATCAATGCTTTCACAATATCTACGTCAGCCTGTGTAAGCTCTCCTTTTTTAATAGTACCGGTTTCATAGAACGGCAGATTCAGGAAGTTTACATTTTCCGGTTTCACGCCCATGTAATTACATGCAGTACGCGCTTCGCCGCGGCGAATCAAACCTTTAATCGAACGGATATCCTGTGTATCGATTTCGCCTTCCTGTTTCGGGCGTGCAAGTGTTTCGCGGATCTCAGTCAATTTCTCAGTCAGATCCTGATCCTGAATATCATACATCTCAGCCAGTCCGTCCATAAACATAGAGAAGCGTTTTACTTCTTCATCACCTACGGCAATATTACCGGATGTTTCATATGCTACATGCACGTCGTGATTCTGGTCTACCAAACGTTTCAACGTACCTCCCATGGAGATTACGTCGTCATCCGGATGCGGACTGAATACGATTACCCGTTTCGGATACGGATTGGCGCGTTCCGGACGATATGTATCGTCAGAATCCGGTTTTCCTCCCGGCCATCCGGTGATGGTATGCTGTAGTTCGTTGAATACCTTGATGTTTACATTGTAAGCAGATCCGTAAAGAGCAACCAGTTCGCTCAAGCCGTTTTCTGTATAGTCTTTGCCTGTTAATTTCAGGATCGGTTTATTGGTAACCTCACAAAGCCATACGATTGCGCGGCGGATCAGTTTATCGTTCCATACGCATGACGTTACCAACCACGGGTGGCTTACGCGCGTCAGCTGTTCTGCAGCAGAAAGGTCGAGAACGATTTTTGTATTTGGATGATTTTGCAGGTAGCTTGCAGGAAGCGTATCGGTTACATTTCCTTCTACAATACGGCGTACCAGCTCTGAGCGGTTTTCACCCCAGGCAAGTAATACTACGCGGCGTGATTTCATCAGGGTAGCGATACCCATGGTGATAGCGCAGGCCGGTGCTCCTTCATTGGAGTTATACTGGCGGGATACGTTTTTGCGAGTTTCGCTGTCTAGCAGGATCAATCGGGTTAGGGAGTTGATTTGTGATCCGGCTTCGTTGTATGCAATTGATCCGGTCTGACCCAGAGAGAGAAGAGCCAGGTCGATACCGCCCGCTTTTTCAATTAATTGCTCATATTTCATACAGAAATCATAGACAGATTCTTTTTCATCGGTGTTGTCCGGTGAATAGATATTTGCCGGGTTGATATCCACATGGTTTAATAACTGATCCTGAAGTGTGTAGTGGATTGTTTTCGATGCGTCCGGCATCGGATAGAACTCACATACATTAAATACGATCACATTTGAGAAGCTAAGATTTTGCTCCTTATGCATGCGTACTAACTCTTCATATACGCCTTGTGCCTGGTTGCCGCCTGTAAGGGCAAGAACACATGAGCGGAACTCTTTTTGACGCTGGCGAATTAACTGAGCGATTTCAAGTGCTACTTCCAGAGAAGCCTCTTGTGCACTATCATAAATATCTGTGAAGATTTTTTCAAAGCGAGTAATCGCTGTATGTTCAAATGCAGTTGAAGGACGGTAATACTGCTTTGGTATCCGGTCCAGCTTAATCTGAGAACTAAGGTTCGTTTTCATCTGAATATAAATATTAATAGTTTACGAAGGTCAACTTATAATATCTCTGTTAATTTTAACGAGAGAATTTAAGCGTTTTAAATTTCAGATTTGAAATAGCAAAGATATTTAATTAATAGAGTGTTCCAATAAATAAAAGGCAAACCTTCGGATTATTTTTTAAATATATTATTAATATCTATCTTCGGCCGGCAAAAAAACCATTTCATTGAATATGGTGAAATACTATTATATATTTTATCTTTGCAAAAGTTAACACGAACTAACATAAATATATCTGAGTTTATCATGAGATTAATCATTCAACCTGACTACCAGAACATTTCTCGCTGGAGTGCAAATTATGTAGCATCGAAGATCAATCAGTTTGCTCCTACAGCAGAACGTCCGTTTGTTCTGGGATTACCAACCGGATCATCTCCGCTTGGAATGTATAAAGAATTGATCAAACTTTTCCAGGCCGGAAAAGTATCGTTTAAAAACGTGATCACATTTAATATGGATGAGTATGTTGGTTTGCCGAAAGAACATCCGGAAAGCTATCATTCATTCATGTGGAATAATTTTTTCTCTCACATTGATATCAATGCTGAAAATGTAAACATCCTTAACGGGAATGCCGCAGATACTGAAGCAGAGTGTGAGCGTTATGAAGAGAAAATCAAAGCGGTTGGCGGAATTCACTTGTTCCTTGGCGGTATCGGTCCTGACGGGCACATCGCGTTCAACGAACCTTGTTCTTCGCTTTCTTCACGTACACGTATGAAAACATTGACAAAAGATACGATTATCGCAAATTCGCGTTTCTTTGACAATGATGTGAATAAAGTGCCTAAAACAGCGTTGACTGTAGGTGTTGGTACTGTTTTGGATGCCAAAGAGGTATTGATTATGGTTAACGGCCACGGTAAGGCTCAGGCTTTGGCGAGTGTAATTGAAGGTCCTGTAACACACAAATGGACAATCAGCGCCCTGCAGTTACATCCGAAAGGAATCATCGTTTGTGATGAAGCCGCTACCGATGAACTGAAAGTGGGTACTTACAAATATTTCATGGATATTGAAGCGGATCACCTGAATCCGGATTCTTTATTATAAGAAACAGCCTTCTCTTCTATATAATAGAATAGCAAGCATAAAAAAACAGTGATTACAGAATAGCTTATTCAGTAATCACTGTTTTTTTATGGGGATATGCTCCTTTGAGCAGTGTGTCATTGTGAAAACGCTTGAGAGGTATCGCTGTTTTCGCGGGCAAAATGGTTTGTTACAGCAAGGTATCGATCATTGCGGAAAGCTCGTCGACTGTATGTTCGTCTGATCCCGAAAATCCGGTTGCCTTGAATCTGATATTACCCGCTTTGTCTATGATATATTTGGCCGGTATCCCTTGGCTCTTATAGCTAGCAAAAACAGGACTCTCTTTTGTAGCAGGATTCAGGTGGTCGAAAAGTACATTGAAGTTATATCCTTTTTCATTCATGTATTTTTTTACCTCTGCTTCCAGGTTCTTTTTAGAATCGAGGGTATTGATAAACAGGAACACCACATTTTTGTTTCGGGCATATTTATCGGCAGCCTTTTGCATTGCCGGGAAAGAAGCTTTACAGGGACCGCACCAGGTTGCCCAAAAATCGAGAATAACGACTTTCCCTTTTAGATCCTCAAGCGCAACGGTCTCTCCCTGCATATTTTTCAGACTGAACAAAGGCGCCTCTTCTTTTACCATTTTATTCTTCAATTTTTCTTCCATCTGTTTGTCGGAAGCTTTTGTCATGGATTTTAAATATCCAGAAAAACCTTTGTCACTACCTTTTGTTGCGGTATAAGCTTCTTTGAGCCACGCTTCATGTTGGGCAGATGCAGTACCCTGGTTAAAGAACATCTCTAAAACAGGTAAAGCTTCGGCGTATTTTTTTTCATACATCAGTACGGCAGCATAACTCTTATTCAGGCTAAAATCATTTTTATTACCATATTCATATGCCCGGCGTATAACCGGGGCCGCTTCTTTTACTTTGCCTTCTCGGATGAGGAGCTCGGCAAACGTGCCGAAAATAACCGGGTATTTGTCTTTTTCTTCATCCGATAACTCTTTTCCCTCATTGAGTTTAAGAGTCAGCTCGGATGCTTCACCTACCAGGCGGGTTGCTATTTCGAACTGGTCGTTTTCCATGCAGTTGCCGCCCGACAGAAACAACAAGTCGCGCTTAAAACCAGAGTCACTCATTTTTTTTACGTAATTGTCTGCGCGTTCAATGTGGTTTTCGCGGTATAGCGACCGTACTACCTGATAAACCATCATGTTCAACATTGGATAAGCGAAGTCCGCTTTTGCCTGCTGTACTTTTTCAGAAAAGGCTTTCATGATTTCTTCTTTTTCAGTGGCAGTTTCAGCTTTCATTACTTGCTGCATCACCAGCGAGCACTCTTCTTTCGTAACAACAGCGGTTTGCGGAGCGATCCCCAGCAACTCTTCGATTTGATTTTTTAATTTCGGGTCAGACGGGCGGCGGGCAAATGCATCTACGATTTCTCCTTTCTGATTAATGATTACGATGCGCGGAACAGAGCGGATACCGAAGTGTTGTGCTAATTGAGATTTAAAACCATCCGGAATATTCAGTTGTAATGTCGTTTCGCCGGTTTTATCTTTCACCAAGCCTTTCCACATGTTAACCAGTTCTTTACCACTGTCGAGGGATAAGGAAAAGAATTGAATATCGTGTCCTTTTAAATCGTCGGCCAGTTTTTCCATATAAGGCATTTCTGCTTTGCAAGGCATACAGCCGCTAAACCAGAAATCGAGTACCATTATCTTACCTGCGTAATCGGCCGAATTATAGCTCTTTCCGTTCATATCCACCCCGCTGAAGGCTGGTGCTTTATTTCCTCTTTTAATAGAGTTATATTTGGCTGCCATCTTCTGGTAATTGGCTTCCAATTGGTTGAGTTTCTGGTTTCCTGCCGGTGTGTTTACATTTTGCCGGGCTATCTGCATATATGCCGGAAATTCTTCCGAATATCCTTTTTGCAGCAGCAGATCAAGATAACGGATTATAAACTGGCTTCGTACCGCCGGATCAGTGATATGTTCGGCATAGGTTGATAAACAGTTTTTATAAGAAACAGGGATAAGCTGTTGTTTTTCCATCTGATCGAACGCATCCTGCATCATTGTAAACCATTTCGGATATAATAAGATACGGGCATTGTCGAATTTCAGGTCTTTCAGAAAATCGTAATATCCGGGTGCCAATTCTGGTTCAGTACGCAAAAACATACGGTGAAATTCCGGTCCCGACACCATTTGGCTGATGTTCTGACAGGTATAATAAACGGTTTGGTTTTCAATGAAATCCTGCGGAAGTCCCGATGTTTGCAAAGCCTGAATTTTTTCGTCCAGTTGTTTCTGATTGAATTGTTTCCATTCATTCGAATATTGCTGGCATCCCTCGGGGGTTGTCATAAGATACGGATGTTTATTCAGGAAATCATTAATGTCGCTGTTAGTCCCTTTAAACTCCAGTTGTCCGGGTGCTTTCTCAATGATTTTCATCTCTGCTCCCGGCGAAAGATAAACCGTATGATTTCGTTGTTTTACATCCATGTAAAAGAAATATGCCGGAGCATCTAGTTCCAATTTCCGGGCTACCCCTTTCTCTATGGGCTGATACCCTTTTACGGTATCACTTTCACTCTGGAAGAACGCTTTTCCTTCGGGATGTATTTCGAACGAAATGGTTGTAACCGATTTTTGAGTCGGGGCGGCCATCGCCGGATATAAGAACGAACACAGGCAAACAGATGTTATGCCGATTGATAAGAGTTTATTCATTGTGAGGGCGTTATTAGGTTACTTACTGTTTTGAATTAGATTACTGTTTTGCATAGCAGCTACCGGAAACGGATAAACCAGCAAATGCGAATCGGGAGATAATGTATATGTTTTTCCTTTTACTTTCTTCGTCAGAGTTTCGTTGAATTCGGAACAGAAGCGACGCATATCGAAAAAACTATTCAGCGTAAGCATCAGTTCGCGTTTTCGTTCCTCCCGAATCAATGTCATGGCTTCCACCAGACTGGTTGCCGTCAGATCGGTGTAAAGGGCAGTTATGATTCTGTTCTTACGTAACTGGTTCAGATAAGAGAGGGCCTGTTCTATTTTGCCGTTACGGACATAACACTCCGCAGCCATCAGGTAGACCTCCGAAAGTTTGATTCCGCCGCAGTTCCAGCGGTTCATCATGTTGTTCATGCTTACCGACCCTTCTTCTGCTGTAGGGCGGGAGGGCATGGTTCCCATATTGAAGGTATAACGCAGGTCTTTTTCGGGTACAAACAAATCGGCTACCGGCTTGCGTATCATGCTCGGAGAAGGCGACATTGAGTTTAATCCGAATGCATAATAAAGATTTTCCGCATCCGAATAGTCGTGGGTCAGGTAAAGCGATTGTGTCATTGTCCGAAACATCGAATACATGGGGCCTCCGTATTGAATCATAAATTCGGGCCATTGAAAGGTATTGACTGCATAGTTTACCGCATTTTGATACTCTACGTTCATATCCCAAAGCTTATGATTGCCATTGTCTTCAGCTTCCTGAATCGCGGTTAAGGAGGCTTCAAGAGCCTGGTTGATTTCTCGTTTGAATAAATGAACTTTTGCCTGAAGCGCATATCCGAACGATTTATCCGGACGGAATGTGTTTAACGCAATACTCGGTAATCCGGGCAAAGCTTCACGAATGTCTTGTTCGATAAACCGGTATGCATCCGCGACATAACTTTGTACGCCGGGTGTTTCCATGTCGAACTCAGAGCGGAGAATAATCCCCCGGTCTGTTTCTGCAGTTGCCGGGTCGTATGGTTTGGCAAAGGTATTGATGAGAACAAAGTAATTATAAGCACGTAATATTTTGGCCTGGGCAATCCCTTCACGTTTAGCCTGAGCGGGTCCTTCGGCATCTTCCATGTTATCTACGATGATGTTGTACTTTGCAATCCGGCTGTAACAACTGGTGTAAAAGTCGGCATATCCGGTGGTAGTCATGTATTTGGCCCTGTCGAAAGATTCATCCCAGTAAAAGCCTGCTGAGCTGAGCGGGCCACTGTAGTTTTCGAGCAACTCCATATTATAAGAGGTTACTTCATTGGATAAATACCATTCGGAATCAATCGGAAAGCCGTACATATCTTCCAATAGTCCTAAATAATCATCTGTTGAATTTAAAACAGATTCTCCTTTTGGTATGATATCCAGGTAGTTGTCGCATGCATAAAAGCTTAAAGCGGCGCATATATATCCTAAAAATACAGATCGTTTCATTTGAATGGTTTGTGAGGTTAGAAATTGATGTTAATACCCAAAATATAGCTGGTTGTCTGTGCGCTGGTACGTGTGCCGTAGTTCGCGTTGAATGCTTCCGGATCAATATCCTCTTTGTTGGCAGCCCAGCGAATCGGATTGTTGACCTGCGCACGCAGGCTTATATTGCGGAATCCGCTTTTGCCGAGCCATTCATTCGGAAGGGTATAAGCAAGTCCGATGTTACGCACTTTCATGAAGGATGCGTTTACCACCTGGTAGTCTGCATATTTCCAATGGTATCCCCTGTCTCCCTGTAGCCCATATACCAACATGTTCGGGATGTCGGAATTGGTATTTTCCGGAGTCCAGCGATTGGCGAGATCTTCGTGGATACTGCCTTGCTGAGTAACCGAACCTAATCCGTTGTACAGCGGCGTAGCGTCGCGGCGTAAGGAGTGGCCTGTATAATAGACCAGTTTTGTGAAAAAGCTGAGGGATTTCCAGCGTAACGAAAGGTCAAGCGCTCCGTTCCATTTCGGATCGAGTTGACCACTGCATACGAGTGCCTCTATGTCGCGTACGGGTTCGATGCTAATGATTTCTCCTGCTTTATTATAGATAGAAGGGTTTCCTTCTTCTGTCAGGCCGGCATAACGATAGGCATAAAGAGAGTTATAAGTATCACCCTTTAAGTAATAATTTTGTGGACTTTGAATCATATTCAAAGCGTCAGTCGGTAAATAACCTACTTTTTCAATCTTATTTTTGTTATAGGCGGCTGTCAGTGTCGTGGTAAAAGTCCAGTCGCGGTTACTAATCCAATCGTATGTGAAATTCATCTCTACCCCCGTGTTTCGCATGGCTCCGTTATTTACACGTGCTTGCGTAAATCCGACTGACGGGTCGAGGCTTTTGTTGGCAAGCAGGTCTGAACTGTAACGGTTGTAGAAATCCAAACTACCGCTGAATTTTTTAAACAGGGTAAAATCGACACCGACATTGACAGAAGAGGTCTTCTCCCAGCGTAACAGGCGGTTGGGCGGATTCTGAATGCTTGTCAGATTGCTGCCGCTATAGGGTGATGTGATATATGTTCCCAACAAGTAAGGCGAGGAGTTCTGATCCACATTCCCGGTCAGACCATAGGTGAGACGTAGTTTTAGCAGATCGATCAGGGTATAATCATTCATGAACCCTTCGTTCGACAGATTCCAACTGGCTCCGACAGACCATAGCGGACGATAGCGGTATTTGGGGTCGGTACCAAACAGGTCGGCCTGTTCCATACGCATGCTTCCGTTAAAAGCATAACGCGAGTCATAGGTATATCCTACATTAAAGTATCCTGATACATAGCGATGTTTCGAATCCGAAACTCCTACACGCTCGCTGAAAGATATTTTGTTATTTGTCAATTGGCCGATAACACCCTGCTGTAGTGTGGCCCAGTCTACCTGTGAATAGGTTAGTTTTTGCTCATCATAACCATAGCGTTCTGCGTTGGTGCTTCGGTAATTGTCTTCACGTATTTCACCTCCGACCAGAGCAGTAATGTCATGTTTCTCACTGATTACCGTTTGGTAGTTTAGCTGTGCCCTAAAATTCAGGTATCGCCAGTTAGCATGTGTTTCCGCCATGTGACCTCCCTGGGGAATATAATAATTATATCCGCCTTTCGGATTTGTCACGGCAAATTGATTGATCTTGTGGCGCATATAATAAGAGTCGGCTTCATC
>JAVWBH010000009.1:0-21343 GCA_036649595.1 Bacteroidales bacterium | reverse complement strand
TTAATTAAAAACATTACAATCCCAAGTAATTTCATAACATCGAAAACACACAAAACACTGAATATAACCCATTTAAATAATAAAGCTATTTAGCTATTTGATTTAATATAAACAACAATGTTACGTAAACGCTAATTCTTGATACATCAACATTAATTCAAATTAAAGATAGTTTGTAGTATTGCAAATATGAATTTACGCCTCTTGGGAAAAGCAATATGTTTAAATATTCGCCATTTATACAATTATTTGCAATCAAAATATTTATTCAAAACAACAAAATAACATTCGAACAAGGGTATTAAAAACAAAATACAAATTCAAAAAACAATATTTATGCATTACAAAAATTACCTTTTGCTGGCAGGGTTGGTACTACCATCCTTCGTTTTTGGAGCCGTATCGGGACGAAAAAAAAGCAAAAAAAAGGAAGACGTAAAAGTTGAAGTAAAAGCTAGAGAAAGCAAAACAGAAGCAGATTACAAAAAGCTGTTTAAAGATAAAAAGACAGTAACAACAAAAGGGATGTTTACCATTCACAAAGTGGATGAGTCAAAACTCTATTTCGAATTGCCGATTACGATGCTAGAACGTGAAATGTTGCTAGGATCAACTGTTTCGGAAATCAGTAACAATGCACACGGTGTAATCGGTTATAAACCGAAAGAACCGCTTCACGTAAAATTTCGCAAGATAGGCCGTGGGGTTCACCTTTGTAGTGTAGCCAATCTATATAGTGCTTCCGATAAAGAAGAGGATGCAGGCATTGATGAGGCGGTACGCAAATCAACGCTACCGAGTATTTACCGATCATATAAAATTGAGGCGTATACCCCCGATAGCTCAGCAATGGTGATAGATGTAACAGATCTGTTTTTAGAAGATAATCCTCATCTTACACCCTTTGATCAGTTCAGTATTTTCGGTAGAAAGCCCTATAGCCGGACTACAAAATTTGAAAAGACAAAAAGTTTATTAGGGGACATTAAAGCTTTTGAAGACAACCTGATCATCAAAAGTTATTTGAGTTACTCTGTTGATGTTATGTTTCAATCGGGTAATCAGCGAGCTTCGGTAGAATCAAAAAGAGCATTTACGGCCTATATGACCCGAACCCTAATGCTACTGCCAGACACGTTGATGCGCCCACGTATTGCAGATCCTCGCATGAATATTTTTTATTCGGGAAAAGCAAAATTTACCCACAACATGAATAGAGGTACTTTGCCAACCTATTATGCACGCCATTGGCGAGTAGAGCCCGCTGATACAAATAAGTACAAAAAAGGAGAGTTGGTAGAACCTAAACAACCAATTGTATTTTATGTGGATAAAAACTTTCCGGATATGTGGAAACCTTATATCCATGCGGGTATTCAGGAGTGGAATAAAGCCTTTGAAAAAATCGGATTTAAAAATGTAGTTAAATCGGCTGACTATCCCGAAAATGATCCCTCTTTCGATCCGGACAACCTGAAGTATTCTTGTGTACGGTATGCACCGGTATCAATTATGAATGCCATGGGTCCGTCTTGGGATGACCCACGTACAGGTGAAATTATCAATGCCTCAGTCATGGTTTACCATGATATTATGAAATTGATTACAAACTGGCGTTTCCTTCAGACAGCTGCTTCTGATCCGAACGCGCGTACAATGAATATGTCTGAAGAAGTAATGGGAGATGCCCTTCGTTATGTGATTGCACATGAAATTGGCCACTGCCTGGGCTTTATGCATAATATGTCAGCGTCAGCTGTTATTCCTACCGATTCTTTGCGTTCTCCTTCTTTTACCCAGAAATACGGTACTACGATGTCTATTATGGATTATGCCCGTTTCAACCATGTGGCACAACCCGGAGATTTCGAAAAAGGAGTAAAAGTAACTCCTCCGGATATGGGCGTTTATGATTATTACGCTGTTAAATGGCTTTACACGCCTCTATTGGCTGCAAAAACTGCCGAAGAAGAGCTTCCGATTCTAAACAAATGGATTCAGGAAAAATCGAATGATCCTGTATACAGATATGGTAAACAACAGATATACAATACACTCGACCCTTCTTCTCAGGCTGAAGACCTGGGAGACGATCTGATTAAAGGTGCAGAATATGGTATAAAAAACCTCCGTTACATCTTATCAAATATCAACTCATGGGTAGATAAAGATGATCAAGATCTTATGTTCCGCGAATCAATTTATCGCGCTATGCTCAATCAATATATGACCTTTATATTACACGTATACAATGTTAAAGGAGGAGTATATATGAATGAACGTATGGCCGGAGATGCTCGTCCAGCACATGCGTTTGTTGATGGTGAATACCAAAGACGCGCTCAGCAATTTCTGATCAATCAGCTGAATGACCTTGATTGGATTGACAATAATGACCTGATGAAAGAACTTCCTTTACAAGGAAATATATCTGTAAAAATCCAGAAAACATTATTATCATTAATCCTTGCCGATAGAGGTAGTCTGGCTATCCTGACTGATCCGGCAAAAAATGCATTTTCGCTTGAAGAAAATCAGGATTCCGCTTTCAAAGGGATCTTTGCAAAAACAATCAAGGGGCAAACTTTATCAACCCGTGACATGACCAATCAGATCGATTACCTTGATTATTTGCTCATTTTGAACCGTCTTGAAAAACCTCAAGGCAGCAGCAATAAAATGGGGATATTTTCTGAAGCCGAATCATTCTCTATCACTCCTGAAATAAAGAGTAACGAATACATGAATGCAACCAACTTATATGCTGAAGGAAATATCGATTGGATGAAAAAAATCGAACAAGAAGAATATATGGGCTTTGCCTGGTTTAAATCTCTGTCGCAGTCAAAAACAGCAATTGACCATATTTATTATGGCAAATTGATTGAGCTGAGAAACCTATTGAGACGTATGAAAAATACTGGTTCAAAAGCAAACAGAGACCACTATGAAATGATGCTCCACCGTTTGGAAGGAGTATTGAATTAATGATTCTGAATTAAAAAAGATTCAAATGAACAAATCTATTATATCATTGCTCATGTTGTTTACCCTGAGCATGCATACTGTTGATTGTCTGGCTATATGGCCTTTCAAAAAAAAGGTAAAAACCACAACCGTTGCCACTCCTAAAAAACAGAACGATTATGACAAACTGTTTTCCGGGAAAAATAAAAAAACTGAAAAGGGTATGATGACCCTACATATGGTTGAAGATAAATTATATGTAGAATTACCTTTAAACATGCTGGGGCGCGATATGCTTTTATTCTCTTCGGTGGCAGAAATTACGGATCACATGGATTGTTATGTAGGACATAATCCGATCAGACCCCTACATGTGAAGTTTTCGAAAATTGGAAAAAGCATTCAGTTGCGCAGAGATCGTAATTTCTCTGTTTCTGAAGATAAACTTTCTGCTGCACAAACAGCAATTGAAGAAAGTAATATTCCTGCAATTCTGGCTTCTTACGAAATAAAAGCGTATAGTAAAGACAGCAGCGCGGTGGTATTTGATATGACAGACCTTTTTGTCGGAAATGAGAGCTTATTAACAGCTATTGACCCGCGTTCGGAATCAAAATTGGTTTTACAGGGTGTTCAATTTACACCGTCTAAAGAACAATCTTTTCTGGATGATATACGTGTATTCGATGATAATCTGACGGTTTATAGTTATATGACTTACAACGGGAAATACAGCACGTTCTTTAACAAACTGACAACAGCCCGCATGAGCCGCTCGTTAGTTCTGCTGCCGGAAAAAGAAATGGAATCCCGGCTGTCAGACTACCGTTTGCCACTCAACTCGTTAATCAAACTGAATTACCACACAGATTACAAACCGATGACTCCCACTTATTATGCGACTCGCTGGCGTCTTGAACCTCGCGATTCGGCTGCTTATGCGCGCGGAGAATTGGTTGAACCCGTAAAACCAATTGTTTTTTATGTGGATACGGTTTTTTCTGATGTGCTACGCAATGCGATTATTGACGGTATTACCGAGTGGAATAAAAGCTTTGAACATGCCGGATTTAAAAATGCAATACAGGTAAAAATGTATCCGAAAGATGATGAAAATTTCGATCCGGAAAATTTCAAATACAACTGTGTGAGATATGTTCCCTCTCTTTCAGGAAATACAAGCGTGCGAACCACAATTGATCCGCGTAGTGGTGAAATTATGCGTACAACAATGTTTGTTTGTCATAATATCGTTTATGAAAAACCTTTTGATATTTTTGTAAATACGGCTCATGCCGATCCGGCGGTAAGAACCCGGTACATACCTGACGCTATCCTACAGGAGCATCTGAAAAATCATTTCACCTGGCTTGCTGGAACAAACTGTTTCGGAATGACTTATAACCTAACCGCTTCTGCCGGATTTAGCACAGATTCTTTGCGCAATGCTGCATTTACACAAAAGTATGGTACTACACCATCTATGCTGGATGTTGCTTATTATAATTCCATTGCGCCAATTGATGCTGTTGAAAAAGGATTCAGACTCACTCCTAAAGGTGTTGGCGAATACGATAACTACATTGTAAACTGGCTATACCATCAGTTGCCAGGAATAAATACAGAAACAGAAAAATTCAAAACGCTGAAAAAAATTGTTGACAGTAAATCTGGATGCTCTATATATCGCTATGAAAATGCGAAAGATTGTCCTGACTGCGGAGCTAATGATGTGGGTAACGATGATGTGAAAGCTTTTAAATATGGCATCGAAAATTTGCGTTATGTGATGAATAACTTCGATAAGTGGATTTCCGATAAAGACGACTACGATTATTCTTTCCGTTCAGGAATGTATGGACTGATCTATCGCCGTTACAAACAATTGATTACACAGGTAGCAATTAATGCTTACGGAATCAAGACTCACGAGCGCAAAGCAGGCGACCCGGTTCCTTCTTATGAATATACTCCTCGTAAAAAACAGATCGAATGCCTAGACATTCTTTTTAATGAGCTGACAATGCCCGATTGGGTAGAGCGTCGTGAAATCGCACAAAATATAACACGCATTAGTGAACGCGCAGATGAACACAACAGCTATATGGATTTGCTGATAACAGCAACTGCGGGTAAACTATTTGCTTACGAAGGTGTAAACGGAGACCACATGGGACATACAGAATATATCCAATACATGTATGGCAAGCTATTTGACAAAACAATTAAAAATCAAAAGTTGGAAGAGCATGATCGCTTTCATCAGATGAATTTCTTTAAGTCAATGATTAAAAGCTCGCATATTATAGACCGCAAATATGCAATCCGGAAAACAGGAAGTGCTTCAGCATTCTCTTTAACAGAAACAGAGTTAAATAGCGGACACGATTTTAGTGATCCAAAAAGCTATTATAAACTAATCGATTCTTTCCCGCTCTATTCGGGAGTTATCGAATCGGATGTGGAAAGTAATGTAATCGGAGCCCGTCAATACGGCGAATTAAAATATTGGCCCGTAATGAACGTACAGGTTTCTCGTCATATCTATTATGATATTTTAAAAAACATAAAAATAATTCTCCCGTCAAAGGTAAAAACAGCCTCTAAAGAAGATAAACTTCATTATCAATATATGATTGATACATTAAACAGACTGTTAGACTAACAAATCAAGCCAGACAGGTTATTTCATATACCACAGGTAAGGCGTTAATTGCTAAAAAAACGCCTTACCCACTGGCTTTTAGAAGGGTCCTTTACCAGTAGTTAGAAAAGCTACTGGTATACTTAGATAAAGTCTTGCTTTATTCAGGGTGCATTATCGTTATTATACTTGCTTATTCTTAGGTTTTAAATACACTGGTATGAAGAATTATTTGTTATTTCATCTATATCTCTTTTTTTCTTTTTATTCGAACGTCAGATCCCCCTTACCGATCCGCTTACAGGGTTATTCGGCCTCCGACATGTTGCGGGAATTTCTTTTTTTGAAGGATAGCAAATACATCCGAAAATTTTGTCTCTGCTGTATTTTCTTTCTTTCATTCAACATGGCTTTCTCTGCCCCTTCAATCGGCAATAGAATGATTTCGATCAAGCTATCGAATGCTTCTGTCGAAGAAGTATTTAAGTACATATCCAAAAAAACAGGATGTGAACTCTCTTATGACCCAACTTCAGTCGCACAGCTGCATAAAGTATCTTTTCAGAGTAAAAACGCAAAAATCGAGGACATCATTTCTCATTGTCTTAAAGGCAGTTACCTAACATTCAAGTTCGACAAAAACATTATAATTATTGAATCGCAGGATCAGGTTATGAAAAATTCAAAAACCTCTCTGCGCATATCAGGCTTGGTTATTGATGATTTAGGTGAACCTCTAGCTGGAGTTAACATTCTAGCAGAAAACACCGGTCGTGGTACGATTACAAATCCGGATGGCCGCTTTATCTTTACAGTCGCGAACGCAAACAATTTAGAACTGGTATTTTCTTTTATTGGCATGAAACAAAAGAAAGTTACCATTTTTAAAAATGGAAAAAAGGTAATCAAAAACATCGATAATATCTCTGTGACAATGGATCCGAATGAGAATATCCTTTCAGATGTAGTTGTGACAGGGGTTGTAAATATCTCTAAAAAATCTTTTACCGGATCTGCCACCACCATCACGAAATCTGATATAAAAAAGGTTTCACCAACAGGAGTACTGGATGCCATTCAGTTATTCGACCCTTCATTCCGTTTATCTGAAAACCTGGATATGGGGTCTAACCCGAATGCACAACCCGAAATGTATATCCGCGGAAAATCAGCAATCGGAACGCCTGAATTAGATGCAGATGCGTTGTCTGAAAGCTCATTAAACAATAATCCGAATCTTCCGATATTTATCTTAGATGGATATGAGGTTCCTACAACCAAAATATTCGACCTTGATGTAGAACGAATTGAGACTTATACAATCCTAAAAGATGCTGCCGCAACTGCGATGTACGGTTCTCGTGCAGCGAATGGCGTAGTCGTTATTTCAACAGTTGCTCCCGAAGGAGGAAAACTGAATGTGAGTTACAATGGATCAATCGGCTTGAGTGTTCCTGACTTATCAAGCTACAATCTGATGAATGCACGCGAAAAAGTAGAGACCGAGCGACGTGCCGGGCTATTCGACTCTGATAATCCGGAATTACAAGCCCGTTACCAACAAGAATATTATGGAAAACTCCAAAATATTGAGATGGGCATCAATACTGACTGGCTTTCTTTACCTGTGAGGAATGCCTTCAGCCATAAACACTCGGTTTATGTTGACGGAGGAGGTAAAGAGATCAAATACGGTATAGAGTTTCGTTATGATAATCAGAATGGGGTAATGAAAGAACAAAATCGTGAAAAAACAGGATTTGGTCTGACGTTACAATACAACAATAAAGGATTCCAGTTTCGGAATTCAGCCTCTATCGATATCGTTAATTCGCAAGAATCACCTTATGGAGCCTTCTCTAATTATGCGAAAATGAATCCTTATGACACATATGTGGATGAAAACGGGAAAATTGGACTGAACATGAAAACATGGAGAGGAACGAACTCTTACCAAAATCCGATGTACGATGCTTCTCTTAGTAGTTTTAACAAAGGCAACTATAAAGAGTTTTATGATAATTTCGATGTTCGATGGTATCTGAATGAGAAAATAAATTTCAAAACCAACATTGCTCTTTCTTATAAGGTTGATGAGGCTAACCGCTTTATAGATCCGGCTGCCAGTGTATTTTTATCTACAACAGACAAAGGATCTCTAAATACGTCTACCCGAAAAACCTTTTCATACGATTTTAATCTCAATGGATATTACAGTGAAAAAATCGGAGGTCATAATATCAATCTGGTAGCAGGTCTTAATATCAAAGAAACAAACAGTGATTATACTGGTCTTTATTTTGTGAATTTCCCGGAAGGAGGTTTTTCGGCACCGGGATATGCCCGCGAATTAAAAACTAAAAATTTCACCAAAGAGGTCAACCGATTATTAGGGACCCTAGGGGTTTTTAATTATACCTATAATAATATTTATTTATTTGATTTATCCGGACGTATTGACGGGAGTTCTCAATTTGGGAGTGAGCAGCGTTATGCTCCGTTTTATGCAGCCGGATTGGGGTTGAATATTCATAACTATGCACGAATCCGCGAAAAAGCACCTTGGCTTAGTCAGTTTAAAATAAGAGGAACTCATGGATCAACAGGAAAAGTAAATTTTCCATCTTATGCAGCACAACATAAATTTTCACTGATTACAGATTCTTGGTATGCTACCGGCGATGCCGTTGAGATCATGTATATGGGAAACCCGAGCCTGAAATGGGAAAAAACAATCATGACAGACCTCGGTACAGAGATTACCCTATTTAATGACATCTTAAATATCAAGTATAGCTACTATATTAAAAATACAGATGACCTGATTGCCGATTTTTATATTCCGTCTTCTTCCGGTTTTACATCTTACAAAGAGAATGTAGGAAAAGTAGAAAATAAAGGACATGAATTTTCGGTACGTGCCAAGGCATACGGATCAAAAGACTTAAAGATTTATCTTTTTGTTAACGGAAACAACAATAAAAATAAGTTGAGAGAGATTTCAAACTCATTGAAAAGCTATAATGAGCGCGTAGACAAATTATATGCCTCTAATGAAGGCTCTTCTACACGTCCGTTGCTTCGTTATAAAGAAGGCCAGTCTATGAGTGCTATCTATGGAATGCCATCTTTAGGGATCGACCCCAATACAGGAAAAGAGCTGTTTCGCAAAGCCAACGGTACAACCACTTTTAACTGGTCTGCAAATGAAAATGTAGTCATCGGGGATACTGAGCCTAAGCTAAATGGTTCTTTCGGAATGAATCTATACTGGAAGGGATTCTCGGTGGATACGTATTTCATGTATGAATTTGGAGGAGAGCGATACAATACGACTCTTTTAAACAAAGTCGAACTTGCAGATATTCAAGGAGGAAACTGTGATAAGCGCGTATTATCAGACCGATGGAGTAAACCAGGAGATGTCGTTAAATACAAAAACATCAAGGATTTCCGAACTCCTACAAAACCAACCTCTCGCTTTGTACAGGAATATAATATGCTTTCTTTCTCTTCATTCTCTATCGGGTATGAATTTGAAAGAGGTATGATCCAGAAACTTGGGTTCAGACGTCTTAAGTTGCAATTAAATGCACGTGATCTGTTTACGGCCAGCTCCATCGGAATGGAAAGAGGATTGAGTTCGCCTTATGCCCGGACTTTTAATTTTTCTGTCAACGCTTCCTTCTAAAAGGTGGTATAAGCACTCACATATTTTTACCCTAATGCGATTAAACAGAATATAAATATGAACAAAATTAAATACTGGCCAATTCTATTTCTTCTTACGCTTTGCTCTTGTGAGAGCTGGTTGGCTATTGAGCCGGAATATGAAATAACAGATGCCGATTTATATAAAAATACAGATGGTTATTATAAGGTTTTAAACGGGATTTACCACATGATGTCTTCATCTGAGCTTTACGGAAAAGAGCTCAGTTGGGGCGCCGTTGAAGCATGGGCACGTGTCTATAAACTCCGGGAAGCCGAACATAAGTCTTACCTTCAACTTTACAATCTGAAATATGATCAGAAAGATGCCAAAGACTGGATCTCTTCTTTTTGGAGTTCGGGCTATAAGGTGATTGCTCAGACTAATAATTTGATCTATCACACACAAAAACGGGAAGATTCCTTTTTTAAAAATGGCATTATCGATAAAAATATTATTCTGGGTGAAGCCTATGCTACTCGGGCAATGATGCATTTTGAAATTCTACGCGCTTTCGCACAAGCACCCGTTTTGAATAAAACAGAAGCATATATTCCATATATCGAATCATACCCATCTGTTGTCAATCCGAAAATGCCTACTGAAGAGATTTTGAAAAAGATTATTTCCGATTTGCTTCAGGCTCGTGAACTCGTTGCTACATTTGATCTGGATCCACTTAATTCGGGGGCAATCTTAAATGTTTCCGATCGATTTTTCGGACCCAATCATGCCCTCGGAAAGTTCTATTCCAGTCGCGGAACCCGTCTAAACTACTTAGCCATTACAGGGTTGCTTGCCAGAGTATGTTTATATGCCGACCAGCAGCAAGAAGCACTGGGTTTTGCGCAAGAAATCATACAGTTAGTTACAGACAAGAAATTGAGCTTCTCAGCCTCCTCATCCATTGAGTCTGACCCGCGGATGTTCTCTGATCTGTTATTCGGTTTTTACAATGAAAAACTTGCCGATAATTATGAGCCATTTGCATCTGGTGAAATCCAGACGTTGTATGTAGAAGACGTTGCATTACACTCTGAGTTTAAATCAGGCTCTATCTTTACCGACAAAAGACATTATTACGTCAAGAAAACAAACCCTCAAAATGTATTGACAAAATATACCGGTTCATCAACAAACAAGAAAGCGGGTATCATTGCCAATATCCGGTTAAGTGAAATGTACTACATTGCTGCAGAATGTGTTTATCAAACAAACATGAAACAAGCAACCGACTACCTGAATACAGTACGAAAAGCGAGAGGAATCTCCAGTCCAACGATTCCGAGTTCTTTACAGCCAGAGCTGTTTTATGACGAGTTAGTGAAAGAATACCGCAAAGACTTGATAGGCGAAGGTCAGATTCTCTTTTTCTACAAACGCACAAACAAGCCAATTAAAACTTCGACAGATAACTTTCAACATAATGGCACTCTGATATTACCCGTACCGGATAGTGAAGACGCCGTATAATAAATTTTAATAATATGCAGATAAAAACTCTATACATCCCTTTTTTACTTGCAGGCTGCGGGCTTTTCTTGTCAGCATGCGATAAAAAAGAGATACCATGCCACGTGAAGGATCGCTTTATCTATTTCGATTATCCCGAACAAGAAAATACAGAATATTCGGTTTCTTTTATTAATACAAAAGATCAGGAAATAGAACTGGCGATACCAGTTGCTTTTAGCGGAAACAGTCTGACTACAGATTTGTCTTATTCAATTGAAATCGCAGAAGAACAAACAACTTTAGCCACGTCCGAATACAAACTTCCGAAAAGTACTGTTTTCAGAGCTGGTCTTGCTAAGGATACCCTTCGCATCCGTCTAATCCAATCTCCAAGAATGGACGATCTTACCCTTGTATTGGCTTTAAGAATAAAATCGAACGAAAACTTCCTTGCTATAATGGACGGAATGACAGAAACTAAAATAACAGTATCCAACATCTTATCCAAACCTGTTTGGTGGGATAAACAAGTGGAAGATTATTATCTGGGACAATATTCAGACAAGAAATATCAGCTTTTCTTAAATGAAATATTTACTGACGATTTTTCGGCTTTGAACGAAGATGAAAAGCGCTTATATGCCCTTCAGTTTAAATATTTCTTGCAGAAAAATCCGCAAACAGAAGAAGATGGTACACAAATGAGCGTGCCGATTGTTGGTTAACCAACTTATATTTCAATCATCGGTATTTTAAAACAATTAATTATGAAGTTGCATCATATCACTCTATTTATTTTGACCTTTTTTATTCTGAGTTCGTGTAGCTCAGAATTAGAAGATCTGAATTATCAAAAAATAATAAAACCTCAATTGATAAATCCGGAAAAAGATCCTGCTTTGTTCTTACCCAACCATGTGTATA
Source organism: Bacteroidales bacterium (assembly GCA_036649595.1). GTDB lineage: Bacteria > Bacteroidota > Bacteroidia > Bacteroidales > JAUNSR01 > JAUNSR01. The sequence continues at coordinate 9,641 of JAVWBH010000009.1, read as the reverse complement.
AAATTAAGCGTGGCGACACATTGCAATTATCTCCGATAGTTGAATATCATAATATGTCCGACTTAAAATTCACATGGTATATTAATGGCAAAGAGATAGGAAATGAGCAAGAACTCACTTGGGTCTGTGATATCTCTGAAAAAATTGTTTATGGCCGGTTAGATATTTTCCGAAAATCGGCTGGAAACGGCGATATCTATCCATTCGTGCTTGAGCATGATACCCCTTTTGAGCGGGGATTTGGTGTCTTGGCAAAAAAGGGAGGAGTACTAAAATATCATTTTTTTCAGGAAGTTGTTAAAAGTCCATATTTTCAATATACCTTCCATAACAATGCGGCTGCAAGAGATATCGTTTTTACGAATCCTGTAAAAATGGTTGAGTACTGGTCTTGCGAGTCTCCCAGTATCATTGGTGAAATGATCTATGTTGATCGTAATCCCGAGAAATGTTATTCTATGCAAGGTACAACCTTGGCTCCAGTGCTTACTTTACAGCAGAAGTTTATCAATGAAAAGTTTCCTGATAATCTGCAAGTAAAAGATATTATGTATGCCGGATTTGTGAGTTATATTCTTGCTGAAGATGGTAAATTGTATCAGCGTAAGCGTGGGCGTGGGTATTACACCGGCCGCTATCATGATCTTCCGGTTCAGTACAAAGGCGAAGAACTACAGATCTCCAAACTGATTCCCATTAATAAATACAGTTTAGAGCATTGCCTGGTATATGATTCAAAATACAATCGGTTCTTATTAATAAATACCGACTACTCGGTTGTAAATACGTCCAATATAGGAAGTAAGGCCGGCCAGATCATCGAATTTCCATCTTCCGTTGGAATGTCAGATATAACCGACAAAGAATTAGTATCATGTACATTAATAAAAACAACTAGTACCCCGTATCTATTCTGGGCCGTTTTTAAAGGAAAAACCGATAACAAATATTATGCACGACAGTTTTCTTATTCTTTCAACGGTGTAAATATTGTCAACTTTAAAGATACTTACGGGGGTATTTATGAAGAGATAACCGATATTGACGATAAGAGCCAATTTGCAGTTGTCAATGATAACGACATCATGATGGTCACTACAAATTTCATCTATTATACTTCAAAAAACAATCCGGCAACAATCTATGTATGTCAGAGAAATGCGTCTCTTCTGGGGCTACCGCGCGTATTCAAAACCTTTGATAAAAAGGTAGTAGGGCTTGCGCTTAACAAAGTAACAAGAACCCAAGGAAACATGTGTATCGGATTGGAAGATGGAACCGTTATTTTATACAACCTGGGGGATTCTAAGATGAATTCAGCCTATGAGGTATTTGATGAAACTCACATATTGAAAGTGGAAAGCGGATTAGGAGAAATCATTGATATAAAATACAAATCAGGGAATCTTTCTAATTTCTAATAATCCACACGCTCTAATAGGATAATCAAAGAAAAGAGACTGTCAAAAATTCACTTCAAAAAATGAATTTGACAGCCTCTTTTCTTTTTAATAGATTATCAGTTGATACCCCCTTTGCTTGTCACCATGGCTACTTTGGCTTTTAATTCGGCCAGAATGCTCTTTCTCTCAATCTTCTGATTTTGCAACAGTAAGGTACAAAATTGGTTTTAATTATATCGTTTAAATTGGGGGAGTAATATACTTCTCCGGAGTATAATCTTTTTCTCTCCCAGATTGTTATATCCCTGTCTTATCTCTTTCCGGTATCTTTATACTCCTTTTCCCTATTTTATTTACTTTTGATTTAGCAAACAAATAAAATAGAGAAATGGAAAAATATGTTTTTGAACTGGAAATGAAAGTAAGAGATTACGAATGTGACATGCAGGGCGTGGTAAATAATGCGGTTTACCAGAATTATCTGGAGCATACCCGACATGAATTTCTACAATCTCTCGGAGAAGATTTCGACCAATGGACCCGCGAAGGCATTATGCCGATGGTTGCCAAAGCAGAAATCGAATATAAAACATCCCTAAAAAGCGGCGATACCTTCAAGTCTCGGTTATATCTGCGCAGAAAAGGCCCGCGCTATGTATTCTTTCAGGATATTTACAGGGCTACGGACGAAAAGATCTGTGTAAAGGCCCAAATCCAAATCATTACCGTAGTAAACGGGAGGTTGACAAGAGGAGATGAATTTGCTGAACTTTTTGCACCCTATTTACAATGAAATCGCCATAACTCATCTAAAGTTCAGATACCCCAAAAAGAGTATATTAATGGCGCATTTATACTTTAATGTAAAAATAGATGATCTATAAATGAAATCGCCATAACTCATCTAAAGTTCAGATACAAAAAAAGAGTATATAAATGAAAACACATGACGATGAGATTTTTTACGCCATTGCCCTTTCCGGAATCAAAGGAATCGGACCGGTTATTGCCCGTAAACTGATTGACGAAGTAGGATCACCGGCTGAATTATTTCGGGAAAAACCGGAAATACTACGGAAAATACCCCGTATAGGAGAGATACTGGCCAATGGGTGTCGTAGCTGCGCGGTACTTGACCCGGCTGAAAAAGAGATGGATTTTATACGAAACCATCATATTCGGGCTATTTATTTCGGTGATCCCGAATATCCGGAACGGTTGCGTGACTGTGTAGACGCTCCCATACTCCTCTTCCTGAAAGGATCTGTCGATCTGAATTCCCGCCACATCATTTCGATCGTAGGTACTCGCGACTCTACTCATTATGGCCGGGATCTGCTCGAACAGTTTACTAAAGATTTGGCCGAACAACTTCCGGATGCCTTGATTGTAAGCGGGCTGGCATACGGTATTGATGTGACGGCACATCGATGTGCCCTGCAAAACAAATTGCACACCATCGGAGTTGTAGCTCACGGTCTGGACCGCCTCTATCCGGATGCTCACAAACAGGTAGCTAAAGAGATGCTTTCGCAAGGCGGAGGATTAGTAACGGAATATCCGTCGGGTACCAATGCTGACAAAGGGAATTTCATTGCCCGAAACCGGATCATCGCCGGAATGGCAGACGCAACTATTCTGGTAGAAACGGCCGATAAAGGAGGATCTATCATTACCGCTAACATTGCAAACACCTATGGAAGAGATGTCTTTGCATTTCCCGGACGAGTAAATGATTTGCGGTCACGGGGCTGCAATCGCCTAATCCGTCAGAACCGGGCCGGTCTGATTACTTCTGCAGATGATTTTCTGGAGATGATGAACTGGCTGCCGGATACACATCAACATCCGGCAAAACAACTTCCGCTGGATTTCGACCTGTCGGAAGAAGAACAGCTATTGGTAGGCCTGCTTCGCCAATATGGAGAAATGCAGTTAAACAGGCTGGCCATAGAAACAGAAAAGCCCATCAGTGTACTGACAGGCATCTTAATGGATCTTGAGTTGCGACATATTGTGCGCAGTTATCCGGGTGGTGTATACAGAACCGTTTAATGATGATGATACGGACAGGTCAGATCGACCGGACGAAGGGTCTGATCTACGCTGATTGTCCGGTTAACCATATCTACCAGCGAAGTGACTTCATGAGATACCATAAGAATGGTAGTACTCTTATTTAACTCGCGCAGCAGTTCGTACAGCCGGTCTTCAAATCGTTTATCAATATAGGAATTCGGCTCATCGAGCACCAACAAGGCAGGCCGGTTGATAATTGCCCTTCCAAGCAAGACCCGTTGCATCTGCCCTCCGGAGAGTTCGCCGATTGCCCGGTCGCGAAAATCAATCATACCGGTCATTTCGAGGACTTCCGTAACTCGTTCTTTTTGTTCTTTCGGTACAGATCCGATTATCGGAGTTGCCGATAACAGACCCGAAAGGACAACATCCGATACGGTAATCGGAAACCGGTGATCAATATTATTCCGCTGGGGCAAATAGCCGATACGTAAGTCACGCGTGGCTTTTCCTTGCTGAAAAAATTTAATACTCCCCTGGAGGGGATCAAGCAATCCGAGGATAACCTTTACCAGCGTAGTCTTGCCTCCGCCATTCGGACCGATGATTCCCATAAAATCCAGTTCATTAACCACCAAGTCAATATCCCGGATTACGGCAACCCCGTCATATCCGGCAGACAACTGTTGTATTTCTATCAGTTTATTTATCATCGAGAGCTTTAGCTATACCGATCAGCTCGGTGTTCCATTCATAACTAAGCGGATTAATCTGGACGATCTTTACACCCAGCTCCTTCGCTATGAGTTCGGCATTTTTCACATCGAACTCCTGCTGAATAAAAATCACTTTTGCGCCACTTTCTTTTACAATGTCTATCAAAGACTTAAGATATGCGGCAGAAGGTTCTTTACCCTGATTTTCTATGGCATACTGCTTTAGCCCGTAATCATGGGCAAGATAAGTCAAAGACGGATGATAAATCACAAATGCTTCACCTCGCTGGTCTGCCAGCATCTGATTTACAGAATCGCGAGTCTGATGAATTTCTTTAAGCAACTGGTCATAGTTGGCTTCGTAATATGCTTTGTTTTCGGGATCGAGCTCTACAAATGCTTTCAGCATATTTCGCGCAATCTTTTCGCCATTGGCAGGCGAACTCCAGATATGCGGATCTATCGTCATTTCCACTTCATGGTGATGGGTGGGATCCGAACATGTATGCTCTTTGTTCTCAAGCAATTCGATTCCTTCCGAATTATCGTATATTTTCAGATCCGGCGTATTTCTCTGTATCTTATCCATCCATGCCAATTCAAAACCGATATACCCTATTTTAAAATAAGCTTTACTGTTATTCAGACTGACGAACGCACCCGGTGACGGATCAAAAGACTCCGGGCTACTACCGTTAGGCACCATGGTATGGATCTCGAATTTTTCGCCTGCTATCTTTTCTGCGAAATATTTTTGGGGAGAGATCGTTACGGTTACAATCGGTTTGGTTTGTTGTGGTTGCGTACAGCCTGTGATCAAGAGCAAAAAAGCCAGCACGGCCGAAATCATTATTTTCATTTTCATTTAACTATTCAATTGTTATTTATCAAGCAAGGTCATATACCGGTCGGGATCTGCCTGATACACTTCCCGGTAAATAAGCGGAATTATGTTTCCGGCTTCTTGTGTCAGATCCAAATCGCCCTTAGTCATCAATATCAACTCTACAGGCTCGCCATGTGGCTCATAAGGCGGCTGAATATAGGGAATATGAGGCCATAATTTAAATCCGGCGCGTTCATAAAAGAAAATCCGGCGTTTTGCCATCTCTGTAGTCGGATGTTCTACTTCCAGAATTATCGGTTTGGAGTTCATATAACTCAACTCGGAAAGGGCGAAGCTGCCCGCACCTCCTCCTCGCTTGTCTGCCTGCAGGGCAAAATGCTCAACATATACACAGTTGTCGAAATTCCAGGTGGTAATAAATCCGATTGCATCTCCATTTTTTCGAATGATATACATGCGGAAAAATGAATTATCAGTTAATAACTTATATAATTTCAAAAATGGCCGACGTTCTTCCACCGGGAAGGAATCGATATAAATGGTTTCCACCAACTGCATCAATTCATTATCAAAATGATCGGCAAGAGAGAGTGAAAAAGTTTGATTCATAATCTACTGGATTAAAATACAAAATTAGGCTTAACCTGCGAATTTCACATCATTTTACATCTACTTTATTAAAAGTAGTGGTACATTTCAGTCTAATAATTTCAATATTTAAGTATTTCTTGCTTAAAAGTAATAAATTATCATTTTAACGGGTTGCAAATGAATATATTATTTAATAATTTTGCCTCGATAAATATTTTATTAAAATACATTTTCTACATGGGACACCATCAACTTGATAGTCTTGATTATAAGATACTCAGCCTGATTGCAGAGAACGCTCGTATTCCTTTTCTGGAAGTAGCCCGCGAATGTAACGTATCGGGAGCAGCAATTCATCAGCGCGTTCAGAAACTAACTAATCTCGGGATTATCAAAGGTTCAAAATTTAATCTGGACACGAATAAGATCGGATATGAAACCTGTACCTATATGGGGCTTTATCTGCAAAACCCAAATGAGTTTCAGAAAGTAATAGAACAGCTAAAACAAATCCCGGAAGTAGTTGAATGCCACTATACGACCGGACAGTATGATATGTTCATTAAAATCTATGCACGTAATAACCGTCATCTATTACATATCATTCATACAAAGCTGCAGCCATTGGGTCTTTCGCGGAGCGAATCACTGATTTCATTCAAAGAAGCCTTTAGCAGACAAATACCCATTGTCGAGCCAACAGAGGATGATGAATATTAATTGACTATTCTGTTTTATCAGATACAAATAAAAGCAGCCCAAACTGAGGCTGCTTTTTTTGTTTTAAAAAAAAGCAGTCGCGGATAGGGGTTTTTGAGAAAGACATATCTTATATACAGAATTCAATTAATCACTTTATGCATTTTAAAATCTTTATCGCCTGGTTCGCAGTTCTGTTATTTTCTGCATTTAACCCATCACCGGCTTTCTCCCAGTCACACGAATCAAGAATTACATTGTCGGCAGGATCTGTTCCGGTAACACAAGTATTGACCGAAATCACCCGGCAATGCGGATATCATTTTTCATACGAATCATCCTTATTAAAGGAGTATCCCCCGGTAACCCTTCAGCTAAATGATAAACCGGTAGAAGAGGTATTACGCGCGCTCTTTTCTGATAAAGGTATCCGTTATCAGGTTATGCGGAATTACATCATTCTGACTCCGGATAATAGTCCGGAAGAAAACGACTCGATGATCTATGCTCGTTTACAGGAGGTGATCGTAAATGCCGACTCCCTCCGGCGTCAGGATATGATGTCTCAGCCCGCTACCGGACAATTCCGCTTAAGCAGCAGATTACTCAACAGCGTACCTTCGCCGGGAAGCGAAAATGACGTATTGAAAACCCTGCAACTCTTGCCCGGTGTCAGTCAGGGTAGCGAAGGTAAATCCGAACTGTATGTACGAGGCGGAAATGGTGATGAAAACCTGTTTCTGCTTGAAGGAATTCCGCTCTATAATCCAAATCATCTTTTCGGTTTTTTTTCGGCTTTTGACGGAAATGTTATCGAGTCGGTAGACTTCTACAAAGGAGCTTTCCCGGCACGCTATGGCAGCCGTTTATCTTCGGTTTCGGATATGCGGGTTAAATCGGGAGATTATCAGAAATTACACGGGAAAGCCTCTATCGGCCTGATCTCTTCAAGCGTTTTGATTCAAGGGCCTCTTATAAAGGAAAAAACTTCTTTTTTACTTTCTGCCAGACGTACGTATCTGGATCTGATTGGGGCTCCGCTATATAAACTATTCTCAAAGGAAGAAAACGACACTGATAAAAGCAGCTCTTCATACAATTATAATTTTACCGATATCAATACTAAAATAACTCATCGCTTTGCGCCGAATCATACGCTGTCATTGTTTGCCTATTGGGGAGATGATAATTTTCAAGAAGGATATGAATTGGAAAATAAAGCAGGATCTGCAGAGATCAAAGAGCGAAGTATTGAAAATGATAAGCGTAGCTGGGGAAACCTGTTAACTGCTCTTAATTATCAATTCCCTCTTTCGCCGGCATTATCAGCCAAAGCTACACTGGCTTATTCCGAATATCGGTCAAAACGGATTCGGAAGATGGAATATACAGAATGGAATGAACAGGCTTCACGCACCTATGCTACGAATTTTACCGATTATACAGGCATACGAGATTTAACCGCAAAGATCGGTTTTAATTGGGAAACAGGAAATTATAATCGGCTGGACTTCGGAACAGAAGTAATACGACACCTTTATACGCCAGAGATGAATAAATCGCGGCAAACCGAGAAACAGGAAGAAACAAAAATCGATAATTTTCGGTCGTCCGACCGTATCTATACAACCGAGTTTAGTTTGTATGCCGAAGATGAGCTTCATCTGGCGGATGCATTGAAGATTCGGGCAGGCGCACGTTTTACCCTTTTCAAAACAACCCGTAAAAATTATCTCTCTATTCAGCCTCGCATATCTGCCACATACACCCTAAATCCGAATTTGACGTTCTGCATAGCTTATTCGGAAATGAGTCAATATATTCATAAGATTACGGATGAGGGGATGTTTATGAGTTCAGAACTTTGGATACCTGTCAGCGACCAACTTCGCCCCATGTATTCTCGTCAGATAACAGGAGGAGGCTATTATTCATTTCTGCCCGGCTGGGATTTGGCTGCCGAAGGGTATTATAAAACACTCGATCATGTTGCAGATTACAAAGACGGGACTCTCAAGCAAACTACGCTCTGGAAAAACGGTCTTACACAAGGAAAAGGAGATGCTTACGGGATGGAACTCATGATTCGGAAAAATTGCGGCAAAACCACGGGGTGGATCGGCTATACACTCGGATGGTCTAACCGCTGGTTTCCAAATGGAGAGGTAAATAACGGATATCGGTTTCCGGCCCGATATGATTCGCGCCATAATATAAATATAGCCGTTACTCATCGGTTTTCTGAACGGTTCGATATCAGTGCGGCATGGACTTACCATACAGGGGCACGCACTACGGTGGCACTTGAAACATTTATCACATCCGAATCATCGCCGGGAACATCCGACTCGCATCATTGGGTAAACGGAGGACAAATCCATTATCCGGAACACCGAAACAATTTTCAGCTACCGGCCTATCACCGACTGGATCTAAGCGCCGGATTTCATAAAAAAATGAAGCGGGGACTCTCAACATGGAGTATCGATTTGTATAATGCCTATTGCCGCCTTAACACGACCTCTGTCAATATTTACCAGGGATCAACTGACGGCATAACATTTTACCCATTTATTGCATATAACTGGCTACTGCCTCTCATTCCGACCTTTACTTATTCATTTACTTTTTAATCTTGTATTCTGTTTTAATTATGATACGTACACTATTGGCTTTATTATTAACATCAATCTTGTTAACAACCGGCTGCTCGCCAAAAGATGAGATATATACCGGCTATTTTCCGCAATCGAAAATTGTGTTACATTCTTATATTTGCGCAGATTCGGTGATCCGGCTGGAAGTAGGGCGTACGCGCGCTATCGGGGATGTCGAGTCGGGATATACGCTTAAAAATGTAACAGCGCAATTATTGATAAATGATCAGCCGGCCGGCGAATTCAGCTATCAGTCGGACAAAATTATGCTTTCAACTATAACGGCTAAGCCGGGAGACCGGGTTACCATCCAGGCTCAGGCTCCGGGTTATAAGTCTGTTTGGGGTACAACAAAGGTACCCGCCGATACATTACCTGTGCGGATAGATACGCTGGCTGTGGGGGATGACCTTGAATACAGTATCCGTATCCCGGCCAATAACCAACTATGCTATTACCGCCTCATCCCGGAGAGCCATTATGAGGTATATGAAAACAATGTTCTGGTTGGAAAATCCTCCTTTCTCCATAACATCAATTATGAAAAAGAACCCATTCTGATGAACGGATATGAAAATAGCTCGAATGGGAATAATCCGAATTATTTCCGGATTTTCTCCAATAAGCTATTTACAGGCCACGAATATATTTTACGTTTCCGAGCGAAGCGGATCTGGAATACCGATTTCACTTATCAACAGGACGGTAA
>JAVWBH010000008.1:14142-22177 GCA_036649595.1 Bacteroidales bacterium | reverse complement strand
AAGGTTTATCAGTATATTCATTTTGAACCGGAAGCGTTTACTCCTGATCAGATCCGTATTACAAATCGATATGATTTTAAGGATTTGTCGGATTTTGTTCTCCGTTGGGTAGTAGAGGCTGACGGTACCGAATATGCCGGCGGCTCAATGGAAATGCCCCAAATAAAGCCGGGCGAATCCCAGGCTGTTGCAATGCCATTGAATCTGCCCCGGGAAGACAGCAGAGAATTCTTTCTGCGACTGGAAGCAGTTTATAAAAACCCTACCCCTTTTGCCGAAAAAGACGATATCATGGCTATTGCCCAATGGGAACTGCCTGTCAGTAAAAAAACGGCTGCCGTTTCTCCGGCCGGTACGAATTCGTTACAAGTTTCCGAATCTCCGGCAGAGACATCGATTACGGGTACAGATTTCGTAATCAGTTTTTCTAAAAACAATGGCCAAATCACATCTCTCCAATACAATAAAGCCGAGATGATCGAGCGGGGACTTATACCTAATTTCTGGCGTCCGCTCACAGATAACGATGTTGCAAACGGTACATCGGAAAGATGCGGAATCTGGAAAAAGACAAGTCCGACGCTTACTGGTTTCAATATAAATAAGGAAAACGAACGCCAAATAACCGTTCAAACAACTTATCAACTGGCATCCGGTGCAGGATATGCAGAATATCTCTATACCATATTACCGGATGGTATCATCAAGGTTGATTTTTCTTACCGCAATGACGGCAAAACATTGCCGGAGATGCCCCGTTTCGGTATGAACATGATCATTCCGGCTGATTATCAACAAATGAACTGGTTTGGCCGGGGACCTCATGAAAATTATGCCGACAGAAAAACGTCTGCTTTGGTCGGACGCTATGAACATACGGTAACCGAACAGTATCACCCGTATGTCAGAGCCCAGGAAACAGGAAACAAGTGTGATGTACGCTGGTTTACGCTTTCTGATAAAAATGGTAAGGGAATTCTGATCAGGGGTTCACAACCACTTTCTGTAAGCGCCTGGAATTTTGATCAGGAAACGATCGATTATGTACCTTTTGCTATCGAGCGACGCCACGGAGGGAGTATCCGTCCAAAAGATTTTGTATGGGTAAATATTGACTTATTGCAGATGGGTGTAGGAGGTGACAACACATGGGGTGCACAAGTACATCCGGAATATACGATTACACCGCTCGACAGAAGCTATAGCTTTACGATCGAACCTTTGGCGAATATAAAACAACTCGACAACCAGTTAGAAAAAAAATGGTTCTAATTAAATTTTTGCATAACCGTAATTGAAGATATCAGATGAAAACAAGTTTATTTTTTCGATTAACACAGAGCCTTGGTATATTTACAGTTGGCATTGGATTGATTTCCTGCAAGACCGGGAGTCCAGAAATACATTATGACCGTTACAATTACAGCCAGATTATCAATATTTCACATACTCCCTCTTCTGAAAAACATTTTACAGGATGTTTCTCGGATCAGGGTGCATGGATCGGATTCACACTCCCGGAGAGAGAAAATTGGGTAAATGGTTTTTGTGGTCCTTTTGAATTAGAAAAACGACTCTGGTACTCACAAGCATTAATACAAACCGGATTTGTAGGAGAAGAAATGACTAATGGAGCAGAATCCTTTATCCCCGACTCCACAAATTATTTCCCGGGTGAACTTTATTTATCGTCTCAATCGCCTGTTGGAAAAATTGAGCAACGGCTCATCTTTATCAACCAAACAAATGCATTACTCTCGGCTCACCCCTCATCCGATCTGCCGATTGAGTTTGTCGTTGACTCCATAGCGAATGCCAGAATAGAGATCATTAACAATTCTATTATTGAGGAGTTTCCGGATAAAGTGATCGCCATAACTTTCTCTCCCGACTCTGAAATCAGGCGAGAAAATGGTAAAATACTGATTCAAAGCCCATCTGGCGGCAACCGCAACCTGGTAATCTCTCATTTCAACTTCCCGACCGGAAAAAACACAGAGATCGGCAAAGCGAATCAGATATTAGAAAATGCAACTGCATACGAAAAGGAAAACAAGCAACGATGGGACGGATATCTTAAAAACACCTTACGCAAAGAAGCGGTTTCTACTTATGACAGAGTAGCCGTAAAAGCGATTGTAACCCTGATCAGCAACTGGCGCAGTACAAACAAAGGACTTCTTCATGACGGCGTGGTACCTTCGCATGCGGTTGGCTATTTTATGGGAGTCTGGGCATGGGATGCCTGGAAACAGGCCGTTGCGATGGCTAGTTTTGCGCCGGATGTGGCAAAAAAGCAAATCCGGGCTATGTTCGATTATCAACTGGAAGACGGAATGATCATTGATTGTATTTATCCGGACGTAAAAGAAAATAATGCACGCAACAGTAAACCTCCATTGGCCGCCTGGGCTGTCGAAGAGATTTATAAAACTACCGGCGATACGAATTTTGTTCGTGAAATGTTTGTCCCTCTGGTTAAATATCACCGTTGGTGGTATGCCAAACGTGACCATGACGGAAACGGGATCTGTGAATACGGCTCGACTGACGGTACGCTGGAAGCAGCCGCATGGGAAAGCGGAATGGATAACGCCATTCGTTTTGATGAAGCCCAAATGGTTAATAATAGTATGGATGCCTGGAGTCTGGATCAGGAATCTGTTGACTTGAATGCATTTCTCGCCTATGAATATGCAGCTTTGAGCCGGATGGCACAACTGATTCAGGTACCTTTTAATGAGCCCGACCGCACGAAACTGGTAGCCGATTATTTCTTTGATAAAAAGAACGGCTTCTTCTTTGACAGAAAATTCGACGGTAAATTTATTTCCGAAGAAGGTAGCGAAGCCTATATTCCGCTATGGACAGGAATCGCATCAAAATCGCACTGCGACCGGATGATGCCTATTCTTACCGACACAACGAAATTTTCTACCTATATCCCTTTCCCCACGGTAGCAGCCGATAATCCCAAATTCATGCCCACGGGATATTGGAGGGGACCGATATGGCTCGATCAAACCTATTTTGCTATCTCCGGGCTCAGAAAATACGGTTATCAAAATCTGGCAGATATGTATACCCGCCAGGTCTTTGAGCGCTTAGACGGACTAATGACAGACGGTGAAATTCATGAAAACTACGGAACGCATGACGGGCGACGATTAAAAGCACCTCAGTTCAGTTGGTCGGCAGCCCATCTGCTCATGCTTTACCGGGAATATGGCAACTAATCTTTTTCTAAATATTAATCAAAAACTTATCCCATGAGAAAGCGACATTTACTCATTAGTATGCTATTCGGATGTTTTTGCGGAGGATCATTATCTGCGCAACATACGCATTCGGAATGTCCTCTCCCTTGTAAAGCACACGAGGTGATTCAACAATATTATGAATTGAACCCGGAGGCAAAAACCGAACATACCAAATACCGTGCTTCCCGACGCAACAGAGCTGCACGGCCGGATTCGTATGTTATACCTGTGGTCTTCCATGTATTCGGAAAAGATTTTCTGGGTCAGAAAGTGGATGATGTGTTAATTAAGGATGCTTTACGCCGGACCAATGAAGATTTTCAGGGCCTTACTTCTAACTGGGGGGATGAAAACCCGGCTTTTGACGGAATAAAAAGACCCCTGAATATAACTTTCAAATTAGCTGAAATAGATTCGGACGGAAATGCCACCAGCGGTATTTTATATCATCCCGAAGAAAAAGGTTTCGGAAATTACTGGCATGATAAGTTACCGGATTATGCATGGGACAATTACAGCTATATGAATATTTATCTGATGCTGGATCTGTATGGTGACGGAGTAACCAATAACTCGGGGGTATCCTGGTATCCGGATAAGAATATGAGTGATCAGAATCTGGCCCGTGTAACCTATAACCCGCGTTACATAGGTGCTAATACTTCTGAAAATTTCAGACGAGTATTGACACATGAATTCGGACACTTCCTAAACCTGGCACATACTTTCGATAATGGGGGCGGCGGCTTTCCAGATGGTTGTGCAGACGGCCCGAACGGAGAAATAAATCCGGGAGATTTTGTTGACGACACTCCTGCCGCTGATAAAATGCTAATGACAGAGAGTGACCGGAATTGTCACAATGAGTTGACAAACTGGACTAATTTCATGAATTACACAGATCGTTATTCGATGTTCACCGTCGGCCAGGTAGACCGTATGCTAGATGCGCTGGATCACGATGCCCGCATTACACTTTGGTCGGAAGAGAATCTAAAAAGGGTTTTCTTCGATTCAGATGTACCGCGTATCATCCCCGGCTCAGTAACAATCAAAGAGGCTTCTGCCAATGACGGCAGCTTTATGGAATTCTACAAATTCACCTTGAAAAATGCACAGATAGCCACCATTAAAACCTTAACAGAAGGGGCCGACTATACCGTAGAAAACCTTCCTTCGGGATTACGCCCTCGCCTGGTTGCTGTTTCTGAAACAGAATTGCGGTTATTTATTGACGGAGAGGCAACCTCCCATATCACGTCGGATAACAAAGACAATATTCGGTTTACATTGAAAAACTCCGTTTTGACAGCAGGCGAATTATACCGTAACGACGTAGTGTTAAGTCTGAATTTCCTGGATCCGTATACGATCATCCATGAAGAAGCCGGAAATATTCAAATCAGTGCGGGTTTTACCTGGAAATATCTAAAATTGAAAAAAGAGTATAATAATTCCGAATTCGGCATTATGTTTGACGCGACCTCAAAAAAATTATTTATTGAATCTTACCAAAAAGCTATGGTCGGAACCGGAATCGGACAGAACCTTGCATTTATAGCTTATGGTGAAGCCATTAACAATAAATCGCAATGGGTTAACGGGAAAACATATCCGAATCTGCACACGATCGCATCAGCTAATTATAAAGAATGGAACGGTAAAACGGGCTTCATCGGCATCCAGTTCCGGGCAAATGACAACAAAGGAGTTCATTATGGTTGGATGCGTATAGCCGTTGCTGAAGACGGCAGCTCATTCATCTTGAAAGATTATGCTTTTAACGAAGCTCCGGGTAAAGAGATTCTGGCCGGACAGGTAGATGAGAATCCATTAAACTCAATTCTCGTATTCAGCACCAATGAAATCAAAGAAGACCCTGCAAATGACGGACGTATCTCATCATCGATCCGAATCAGTATCATGGGTGAGAATAATTTTGTAAAAGAGGGCGTGCTGGTTTCAGGTACCGATTATACGACAAATCGTATTCCGAAAGGTATGACTGCGAAAATAGAGGTTAAATCGCCTAAAGAAGCCGTATTTACACTTGAAGGAACCGCTCTGTCCCATAACTCGCGTACAGATTATGCCTATGTGAATTTCAAGGAAAGCATATTCAGCCAGACTGGAATGCAAAATACAAAACAGGATATCGATATTATCTTTATTGATCCATACCGTATTGTCAGTGAAGAAGTATCTTATAGTGCCGGACCCGGAAACAAATGGAAATACTTCTCGCTTCCTTCAGTTAGCGCCGAATATGGAGCATGGGAGTTTGCGGCAGGCCATCTGAAACTTCAGACCTATTCAAAACAGGCCATTTGTTATCCACAGACAAAAAATCTGGTACCACTACCATCCGAAACAGAAGTGGGCCCTTCATCAGACTGGGCTACCCCGCTCGACCAATATGCAAATGTATTCGATATCCATTCTGTCAACTTTACCGAATGGAGAGGAAAAACAGCTTATGTCGGCATTAAAATACCATTTGAAGGAAATCATCTTTATGGATGGATGAAGATTACCGTTGACAAAGATGGTACTTCTTATACTGTTACAGAGATCGCCTTTAATGAAGCGCCGAACGCATCTTTATTGACCGGTCAGTTAGAAACATCAATCGGCGCCATATCTGATACAGATAACGGGCAAATCTATTTTGATGTACAGAATAAGGAGCTGTATCTATCGGTTTCAGAGAAATCACAGGTTACTGTTTTTGATTTAAATGGTCAGACAATGATCTCTGCCACGGTTTTCTGTTCGACTGAAAAGATTTCTCTTCAGACTTTGGTTGCCGGAATATATTTGATAAAAATAGAGAACGCTTCATTTAATAAAGTGGAGAAATTAATAATCCCATAATTTACACAAAGATAAAATCGCCATTTAGATGCCTTCTGTCTAGATACCTAATGGAAGGTATCTAAATAGCGTACTTAATTTTAATCTTAAAACCAACCTCCCTATGAAAGCAAATGTATTCTTTTTAACTTTTTTTACTCTGACTGCTTTTGTGACAGTCAATGGACAAACTTCGCAACAGATTGAAATGGAAGAAGGAAATGCAGGAAGTTTGTTTTCTAAAATAACAGAACCTGAAACGGTTACACGGCTAACGGTATCCGGAGAGATTAATGCGGTGGATTTTTGTCAGATTCGCGAGAATTTAAATAAGCTGGAGCAGATCGATCTGACAAATGCCCGGATTATGGCTTACAAGGGGAAAGAGGGAACTCACGTTTTTCAGGAAGAAGAAGAAGTGACAGATATCGAATACCGGGAGAACGAGTTACCCGAAATCTGTTTATCCGGAGAGTTGGAAGTGGTCTTCCCGGTTTCATTGAAATCGATTCATTCGGCTGCTTTATCCTGGGCAACGGTTCCGAAAGTGGATTTGTCAAAAACAGCAATGGAGATAATTCCGGCTTACCTGTTTTGGTATTCCTATGCAAAGGAGGTCAGAATTCCTACCTCCGTACAAGAAATCCAGATCATGATTTTCGGCCATTGCGAAAATTTAAAGGATGTACATGTAGGCTGGACTACGCCTCCTGCCAAATGCTCAGAAAAAGCATTCGATTCTTTTGCTGCTGAAAATGCAACCTTATGGGTGCCTGCCGGAACGAAGTCAACCTATGCAGGAACTGATCCGTGGAGTAAATTCGGAACAATTACGGAAACAACTCCTACAGGACTCGAAGCACTGCCTGTAAAACCCGCAATCAGTGTTAGAGAAGGTAAATTATTCATCAACGCTGAGAAGGCTCAAAGACTGGATATTTTCAATCTGCAAGGGCAAAAGGTTAGAACCGTTTCCGTTTCTGTCGGAGAAACAGTTGTTGTCCTCGCGCCGGGTACTTACATCGTAGATGGCAATAAAGTAGTAATTTGAAAATCAAAATGGTATTTTAATTGATGTTTGATGAATAAGTTTTCAACAAACACTCCTATTTATCAACAAAAAAGAAAATAGTCAGCCTCTGTGTCTGACTATTTTCTTTTTTATTATTTTCTTTGCTTGGAAAAATCGAAAATAGAAAATGGGAAAAGTTATCGCAATAGCCAATCAAAAAGGGGGTGTCGGTAAAACGACTACGTCCATTAATCTGGCGGCTTCGTTGGCGGCACTCGACCAGAAAGTGCTTCTTATCGATGCGGATCCGCAGGCAAATGCATCTTCCGGACTGGGTATCGATATTCGTTCGGTTGAAACATCTGTATATGAATGTCTGATTGATCGTATAGCCGCAAAAGATGCGACTCTTCCGACCTGTGTCGAAGGGCTCGATATCATCTCTTCCCGCATTGACCTGGTGGGGGCCGAATTAGAGCTCCTGAATATCAATAACCGTGAGAAAGTATTGAGAGAACTGCTACTGGAAGTTAAACCGGAATACGATTATATCCTGATAGATTGTTCGCCTTCATTAGGTTTAATAACCGTAAATGCCCTGACGGCTGCCGATTCGGTAATCATACCCGTACAAGCAGAATATTTTGCACTCGAGGGGATCAGTAAATTACTGAATACCATCAAAATCATCAAATCGAAGTTAAATCCGTCTCTTGAAATCGAGGGATTCTTACTGACGATGTATGATGCGCGCTTACGTCTGGCCAACCAAATTTATGAAGAACTGAAAAAACATTTCCGCGAACTGGTATTCACCACCGTTATACAACGAAATATCCGACTGAGTGAAGCTCCGAGCCACGGCATCCCGGCTTTACTCTATGACCCGGATTCGCGCGGCAGTATAAAC
>JAVWBH010000008.1:0-14132 GCA_036649595.1 Bacteroidales bacterium | reverse complement strand
CTTGCCAAAGAGTTGCTTAACCGAAAATAAGACCCACTATGAATCCAAATAAGAAAAGTGCATTAGGTCGAGGACTGGACGCTTTAATCATGATGGACGAAATCAAAGCCGGCGGCTCCTCGTCAATCAACGAAATAGAGTTATCTAAAATTATACCCAATCCGGATCAACCACGTCGTGAGTTCGATGAAACTGCATTAGAAGAATTAGCAACATCTATCCGGGCAATCGGTATCATTCAGCCGATTACCCTTCGTCAAAACGGACACGATTCATACCAGATCATAGCAGGTGAGCGTCGTTATCGCGCATCAAAAATCGCCGGAAAGAAATCAATCCCGGCTTATATCCGTACAGCAGAAGATGACAATGTTATGGAAATGGCATTGATCGAAAATATTCAGAGAGAAGACCTGAATGCCATCGAGATTGCACTTTCTTATCAAAAATTGATTGAACAATACGGACTTACGCAAGAAAAACTTAGTGAGCGGGTAGGTAAAAACAGAACTACCATCGCCAACTTCCTGCGGTTATTGAAACTCCCTGCCGAAATTCAGATCGGATTAAAGAATAAACAGATTGATAACGGACATGCCCGTGCCCTTCTGCCGCTGAATGATCCGGAAATGCAACTCGCCGTATACGAAGAAATTATCCGCCAGGATTTTTCGGTTCGGAAAGTTGAAGAACTGGTAAAAAGTGTTCTGGCCGGGAATCCGGTGAATACAGCCGGGACCGAAAAACAGAAAACAGCAAAGTTGCCCGAAGAATATACTCTGCTCAAAAATCACCTGACAAAATTCTTCAACACAAAAGTACAGTTCAGCTGTGATGAGAAAGGAAAGGGCAAAATCAGTATTCCTTTTAAAACAGAAGAAGAACTTGAACGAATTATTGGTATCTTTGATAAACTCCGGGAGTGAGTTTATCAAAGATTTCTATTTTTAACTTACTTATATCAAAATATTTAACGTGAGGCGAATTCTATCCTTTCTCATATTTATACTGGTTGCTCTGTTTAGTGCGACTCCTTCGGCATTCGCTCAAATCAAAGAGGGAACCGACGAATATTTCGTCAACGACAGTGTGCCACTTGTGGTAAAAGAATACGATAAAGCGTCGGAAGAGATCACTCAGGATAATGCACCTCTTTTCATGCCCGACCCGATGAAAGCGGTTTGGTATGCAGCCTTATTCCCGGGAGGAGGACAGATTTACAACCGGAAATACTGGAAGCTTCCGATCATTTACGGAGGTTTTCTGGGGCTAACCTATGCTGTCAGCTGGAACCAGCGTTACTATAAAGGCTACTCTAATGCTTATCGCGATCTGGTAGAAAACAATCCGAATAAAAGCTATCTTGATTATGTACGCCCCGGCTTTGATGTAGAAGCCAACCGCCAATGGCTGGAAGGCGCGCTAAAACGGAAAAAGGACTCTTATCGCCGAAACCGCGATTTGAGTATCATCTCCATGCTGGGGGTATATCTGCTTTCGATGGTGGATGCGTATGTAGATGCATCCCTTTATCATTTTGACATTTCGCCTGATATCAGTCTCCGGGTGGAACCGGCGGTTATCGAGCCGAACTCATTCCATTCTACCTCCCTGGGCCTTCAATGTGCGATTAAATTTTAATTACTTATTATGCGACTATTTTTTCTGTTAACGCTCTTACTCCCGGCCTTTTTCATTCAGGCAAACGACTCAATTCCGCTACCCGAATTACCGGTATCGGTCAACGATACCATTCAGGATTCCGCTATTGTCATTCCCGAAGGACTAACCAGTGAGTTAGATTCGATATTAACAGACTGGTTTCTGATTAATCATACTTATACCGATTCTACCTGCGCAAGCGGACCCTATAATCCGGCCTATCCGGACTCGGTATATATCGCCCGGCTGGCTGCTTTACCCACCGTAATGGAAATGCCTTATAACCCAATCGTACGCTCCTACATAAACTTATATACCGAACGCAAACGGAATTTGGTCGAATACATGCTTGGCCTGGGTAATTTCTACTTTCCTATTTTTGAAGAGATACTCGACCGGGAAAATGCTCCGCTCGAACTAAAATATTTACCCATTATCGAATCGGCCTTAAAACCGACCGCCCGCTCCCGCATGGGTGCTACCGGTTTATGGCAATTCATGCTGGGCACCGGTAAATCACTGGGACTGGAAGTTAATTCTCTGATTGATGAACGCTGTGACCCATACAAGGCAACCGAAGCTGCCGTCCGTTATTTAAAACAACTTTATGCGACTTATAATGATTGGAATCTGGCTATTGCCGCATATAACTGCGGACCCGGAAATGTAAACAAGGCTATTCGTCGTGCAGGAGGAAAAACAGACTACTGGGCAATCTATTTTTATTTACCGAAAGAAACAAGGGGATATGTGCCGGCATTTATCGCCGCCAACTACATAATGAATTATTATTGCGAACACAATCTCTGCCCGGTATTAACCGAGATCCCCGCTTTTACCGATACAATACGCGTAAATGAAATGATTCATTTCGAACAGATCAGTGAAAAGCTGAATATCCCGATCGAACAGCTCCGGATACTCAATCCCCATTTTCGCAGAGATATTGTGCCGGGAAATGTACGGCCTACAGCATTACGACTGCCGGTACAACAACTCTACACTTTCATCGAACACAAAGATACCATTGTTGCCTACCGCTCAAAGGAATTGCTGGTCAATAACCGCAGAGAAGTAAATCCGGGAGGTATTACTGCTGCAAAGGGGACGATGATACACAAAGTACGTTCGGGTGAAACATTAGGTACCATTGCCAGAAAACACCATACCTCTGTCAATACACTTAAACGGCTGAACGGATTACACTCCGACCGCTTGCGTATAGGACAGCAATTAGTTGTATATGGTACGGCCAAAACAAATACAAATACGACAACTAAGATAAAAACTGATAAATCAGGATCAACAGGCGAACAAACCGCCTCTTCATATGGTTTACATACCGTAAAACAAGGCGAAAATCTGTGGAGTATAGCCAAGAAACACCCGGGAGTAACAGCTGATATGATTAAAGAAGCGAATAATCTATCGAATAATAACCTTCGGATCGGACAGACGCTACGCATCCCTCAGATTTAAACCTGCTAAAATCAGGTAAATTATGGACCGTGCATTAGTCATTTTAAAGTTATTACAAGAAGCCAACGAGCCTGTTGAAATTTCCAAACTAGCGGAAGCCAGTGGTATGGATGCTCATGAAGTAGACAAAGCCATTAAAAAATTAAAAGAAGAGGGTAAAATAACCTCTCCGCACCGCAGTTTCTGGACAGTGGTTAAATAATCAGTTTTTTTTCTTATGTTTGTCACTCGTTTTTGGAGGATAAATATATGAGAGAAGTTACTGATTCTGTTTTAACTGATGAACAACTGATCGAGAATGAATTCAATGCCTTATTAGAGGATTATCTGAATTCAAACCATCGTAAAAAAGTTGATATCATTAAGCGTGCCTTTCATTTCGCAAATGAAGCGCACAAGGGTATTAAGCGCAGATCGGGAGAACCGTATATATTACATCCTCTTGCCGTAGCCCGGATCGTTTGCCGCGATATCGGGCTCGGATCAACTTCTATATGTGCTGCCCTTCTGCATGATGTTGTAGAAGACACGGAGTATACCGAAGAAGATATCGAAGCTTTATTCGGAAAAAAAATCGCTCAGATCGTTGGAGGTCTGACCAAGATCTCCGGTGGTATTTTCGGAGACAAAGCCTCGGCGCAGGCTGAAAATTTCCGCAAGCTACTCCTTACAATGCCCGAAGACATCCGGGTAATTCTGATTAAAATAGCAGACCGGTTGCATAATATGCGTACACTGGGATCGATGTTGCCGAGCAAACAATATAAGATTGCAGGAGAGACTCTTTATATATATGCCCCTTTAGCTCACCGGCTAGGACTATTTGCCATTAAAACAGAATTAGAAGATCTCAGTTTCAAATATGAACATCCGGATGCCTATGCCGAGATTCAGAAAAAAATTGATGAAACAGAGGAAAACCGCCTAAAATTATTCGAACACTTTGCCACCCCGATCGCAAAAAAGCTAAAGACAATCGGTATTGACTTTGAGATGAAGGCCCGGGTAAAATCCATTTATTCCATCTGGAATAAAATGCAGGCGAAGAATATTCCGTTCGAAGAAGTTTACGACTTGTTTGCGGTACGTATCATTTTCAAACCACAAGATTACCAAAACGAAAAAACCGATTGCTGGAAAATATACTCGGTCATCACCGATATCTATAAACTTCATCCCGAACGGATCCGCGACTGGGTAAGCCGTCCAAAGGCAAACGGATATCAAGCCCTTCATGTAACGGTAATGGGACCGGACGGAAACTGGATCGAAGTACAGATCCGAAGTGAAAAAATGGATGATATTGCCGAACGCGGATTTGCGGCACACTGGAAATATAAAGCCGGCGAAGCGGATGAAGAATCAGAATTAGACAAATGGCTTAAAACCATTAAAGAAATTCTTGAAAATCCGGAACCAAACGCATTGGATTTTCTGGATACTATCAAACTCAACTTATTTGCGTCTGAAATATTCGTCTTTACGCCGAAAGGCGATCTGAAAACATTACCAAAAGACGCCACGGCTCTCGACTTTGCATTCTCTTTGCATACGAATATCGGCTTACAGGCGATTGCCGCCAAAGTAAACCACAAACTCGTACCGCTAAGCCAACCTTTACAAAGCGGTGATCAGGTAGAGATTCTGACTTCCCGTAATCAGGTTCCGTCGCAAGAGTGTATCTCATATGTGAATACGGCCAAAGCCAAAACTAAGTTGATAGCCTTTTTACGGAAAGAACGACGAAACAATATTTTACAGGGTGAAAACCGGCTAAAAGAGTTTTTTGACAAGAATGAACTGGAATTGACAGGAAAAAACATAGACCGTCTTCTCGAACATTTTTGCCTCAACAAAAAAGAGGATCTATTTCTGAAAATCGCAGCCGGCGAAATCGAGGCAGACGACTCTCTGAAAAAACTGCTGAAAGAAAAAACAGAAAATAAGCTGTTGCGCTACTGGAAGATGTCTTTCGGGAAAAAAGAAGAAGCCAAGCCGACAGAAGAACCGGCCGCGGCATCAGCCAACAAGATTAATCGCAAGGAAACTTATATCCTGCGGGAAATCAACGGCAAAAAAAATTATACGATTGCAGCCTGCTGCAAACCGATACCGGGAGACGACGTATTGGGATACATCAATGACAATGAAACAGTGGTGGTTCACAAACGGTCGTGCCCGCTGGCTACGAAGTTGAAAAGCAGCTTTGGCCCCCGGATTATTTCGGCGCAATGGGCAGATCATACGCAACAGTCTTTTTCGGCTACCATTCTGATCAAAGGTATCGACAGCGTGGGCGTATTAAACCAGATCACGCGCGTCATATCGGAAAATCTGTCTGTCAATATCCGTAAGCTGAACATTGATTCGAGCGACGGGATTTTTGAAGGCCGGCTTACGTTGCTTGTTCATGACGTAAGTGAAGTAGAAGCACTCTGTTCTTCGTTAAAACAGATTAAACAAGTCAAAACAGCAAATCGCATTAACGAATAAATAATTAATATTTTTCTTAAAAGCCACAGTCTCTGTGGCTTTTTTTATTTTACGCCACATTTATTAGTTAATTTACTGATAATTAAATCTAAACCATTTTTCAGAGCAGTACGTTATCCTTTTGCTTTTTCAATTTAATCATTATCGAATTCAATGATAAAAGGCTCCGCAAGCCCTCCATCATTGATTAAACCATTATTTCATTTTTATACCAGGAAAAATCTATTTAACAACCTAAACATTGTAACGTATGAAAAATCTATTCCGTCTGGTCCCGGCTATTTTATTAGGACTGTTCGTATTCAGCTCTTGCTCTGAAGAAACAAAAGAGATCAGATCAAATGATCCGATAGAAGTATCTTTTAATCTGAACATGAGTGACATTATGAGTCGCCCGGTTGAAACACCAGATGATGATAACACACAACTCGTTTGTCCTGATCCTGATCAATGGTATAACGGCGAATACCAGGCAGCCATTACCATACGGCTATTTGACGATCCTGAAAAAGAAGAAACATTTTTAGTAGACCTCATCAAACGAAATGACGGTAAAGTGGTTACGGAAAACCTGCTACTGGTAAATCCGGGAGAAGGAAAACACACATTGCAGAAAATCCTGATTATAAAAAAAGGAGAACCTGAAAACGTTATCTTCGCAACAGTACATCATTCCAGCAAATACAATTCGCATGTAGAAGAAGAGTTCTGGATGCCGATGGATCTTGAATTCGGTGAAAACATCGGTTCTTTTGAAAAAATGGTTATTCCGATTTCGCTGTTATGCGCCATGTATGACGAAGCTCCTGATTTCGGATTTGCAATCTGGGGACTCAACTTTGTAAAAGTAACTTGTCTGCACTACATCGTGGATATTCCGGAAGACTTCTGCAACCGTAACAGTCAGGATATCGTAGGCGATTCTGAACTGGAATTGTGCAAGAAAGTACTAAACAACAAACAAGAAGAGATACAGCTCGTTCATACCGGATTCTCTACCGCAGGCAAACCGGGCGAATTTTGTTTCAATGATCAGGGTAGTATACTTGACGAAAATGAGATCTATATCCTGAAACTGTATATTCCGTCTAAAGCAAATGCACAGGTAATTATTTCAGATACCATTTCACTGCCACAGATGTATGATTACAAATGCAGCGGTTTATGGGAAACACCGCTTGGCAATCCGACAACAGACGGCGTGATCCATTTCGACCTTTACAATACAGATCTGACGCAGGTAGGTCCGGTTAACCCGGTTAACGCAGGATGTAATAATCCTTGGACACCTACTGTTATCAAAGCTGCAGAATGTGACGAGAGATAAGTATCCGAAAAGAACATATTAAAAAAGGAAGTATGCAAGGTTAAAACATTTCACCATTGCATACTTCCTTTTTTTATCCGGATATTTTCTTTCACAACCGCATGTGATCACCCCAGTTGCTCCTGAATCGAAATAAGCTCCTCGCGAATTTCCTTCAGACGGGCAATGATCTCATGATTTTTTACAGTCGAATCCTTATTTTCTTTTATTTTCTTTTTCGCACCGGCCAGAGTCATCCCTTTTTCTTTCAGCAAATGATAAATCAGCCCGATATTCGAAATATCCTCTTTCGTATAATACCGTGTACCATTGGCCGTTTTACGCGGAGCAATAATATCGAATTCTTTTTCCCAAAAACGAAGTGTCGATTCATTCAATTTAAATTGAGCGGCCACCTCACTGATAGAATAATATAGTTTGTCTGTTTCCTGTTCCATTGTTCTCGCCAAAATTATTAAAAGCAAAGTTAAACAAAAAGCGGAAAGGAAAAATCGATTAATCCATTACCTGCCCCTGATTATTGGAAATTTGAATCATCGCATCATACTCTTCCGGTGTCAGATCCAGGAAATAATAATTCATCGGATTCATCGGCTTACCTTTTAATCTTACTTCGTAATGTAAATGAGGGCCTGTTGATTTTCCGGTATTGCCCACCTCCCCGATCTCATCGCCACGCGTAATTTTCATTCCTTTACGCACTTTGATCTTACTCAGGTGAGCATATACGGTTTTATAACCATATCCGTGATCAATCTCTATCGTATTACCATACCCCTGCTGCCATCCGGCTTTCAGGATAGTTCCGTCGCCGGTAGCAAATACCGGAGTACCGATTGCAGCTGAAAAGTCCATTCCTTCATGGAATTTTCGGGTTTTATATACCGGATCTACACGCCAACCGTAACCGGAGGCCGTTTGCTTTAGATTTTTATTCAATACCGGCTGAATTGCAGGAACCTTTCGGATCTGATCTTCGTGCGTCTTACCCAATTCTACTATTTCATCCAGAGACGTTGATTGAATATATAACTGACGGGCCAGCAAATCCATCTTTCGCGTAGTCGATACGACCAATTCAGCGTCAGGTAATGTAAAAAGCTCTTCGTAGCGCTTTACATTCTCAAAAGCCGCTTTACGCGTTTGTGAGGCAATCGGCTCTCCTTGCAGAATTACCCGATACAACTTATCATCACGTTGCTGGATATCATCAAGAATCAACAAAGCCTCATCCAACCGCTTCGACAATACATCATACTGCTTCAGCAACAACGCCTGCTCTTTTGCAATACGACGCTCAGAAGGAGATCCGATCAGATAAGAAAACAAAATAAACGCGCCTGCACCCAGCAGAATTCCAACTACCAGATGACGCAACACTAAAAAGAAACGTTCTTTCAGTGAGGGATATACACGTTCATAACTTTCGGTATGCGGATTATACCGGTAAAAGGCTTTTTTACTCATTCCATGAACTGGTCTTACAGGCAGATATGTGCAATAATGTAATGAAAGGCCGATGCTTTCAATAAAACAAAGAGGTTAATTATTCCTTATCAGTTGTTTAATCATTCATATTTTCGGCTTCCTGTTACGACAAAAATAATATTTTGAGTTATTTTTGCAAACTGTTTTTCAGTTTATTAATAGAACGCTTTCGGCTCCTACCCATTGGTTTGAAAGCGGTCTGCTCAGATAAAAATTATATAATTCAATTAACATAAATAGATATGCTGACTGCAAAAGAAATCAGAGAATCTTTCAAACAATTCTTTGCGTCTAAACAGCACCAGATCGTGCCTTCGGCACCGATGGTGATTAAAGACGACCCAACGCTGATGTTTACAAACGCCGGTATGAACCAGTTTAAAGATATTATTCTGGGAAATGCTCCGATTAAATATCCTCGTGTGGCCGACTCACAAAAATGTCTTCGCGTAAGCGGAAAACACAATGACCTGGAAGAAGTAGGTTTAGATACTTACCACCACACCATGTTCGAAATGTTGGGTAACTGGTCTTTTGGCGATTATTTCAAACACGAAGCAATCGACTGGGCTTGGGAATATCTTGTTGAAGTATTAAAACTGGATCCGAAGCGTTTATACGCAACCGTATTCGAAGGATACGCACCCGAAGGATTGGATCGCGACAACGAAGCAGCTGCAATCTGGGAGAAACACCTGCCTTTAGACCATATCATCAACGGAAACAGAAAAGATAATTTCTGGGAAATGGGTGATACAGGACCTTGCGGCCCTTGTTCTGAAATTCACATCGACCTTCGCTCGGATGAAGAGCGGGCACAGGTAGACGGCCGTTCGCTGGTAAATGAAAGCCATCCTCAGGTTATCGAGATCTGGAATCTTGTATTCATGCAATACAACCGCAAAGCAGACGGATCACTCGAAGGGCTTCCTGCTAAAGTAATCGATACCGGTATGGGATTCGAGCGTCTTTGTATGGCTATCCAGCAGAAAACATCGAACTACGATACAGACGTATTCCAGCCAATCATCCGCGTGATCGGAGAAATGGCAAAAATGAAATACGGCGAAAATATACAGGCTGATATCGCCATGCGTGTTATTGCCGACCACATCCGTACAATCGCATTCTCTATTACAGACGGTCAGTTACCGTCGAATGCTAAAGCCGGTTATGTAATCCGCCGTATCCTGCGCCGCGCGGTACGTTACGGATATACTTATCTGGGACAGCAGAAAGCATTCATGCATAAACTTATCCCTGTATTGATCGATACAATGGGCGATGCATATCCTGAATTGATTGCACAGCAAGAGTTGATCGTGAAAGTGATTAAAGAAGAAGAAGATTCATTCTTGCGCACCCTGGAAACCGGTATCAAGATGCTTGATAAGGTGATGGCCGACACGAAGGCAGAAGGTAAAGAAATGGTAGACGGAAAAGTAGCATTTGTTCTTTATGACACATACGGCTTCCCGCTCGACCTGACAGAGCTGATCCTGCGTGAAAACAACATGACAGTTGACATCGAAGGATTCAACAACAACATGCAACAGCAAAAAGAACGCGCCCGCAATGCTGCTGCCATCGAAACAGGCGACTGGATCACTGTAAAAGAAGGAGATCCTGTATTTGTTGGTTACGACGATATGGAATGTGACGCCGAAATCTTGCGTTACCGTCAGATCAAACAAAAAAACCAGACACTTTATCAGATCGTTCTTGATAAAACGCCGTTCTACGCAGAAAGCGGAGGCCAGGTAGGCGACACCGGTGTTTTGGTTGGTGAAAACGAATCAATCCAGATTATCAATACGAAAAAAGAAAATAATCTGGCCGTACATATTGCCACACAATTACCGGCAGACGTAACTGCGACCTTCTCTGCACGCATCAATAAAGAAGCGCGTCAGGCATCTGCTTGTAACCACTCGGCAACCCACCTGCTTCATGCCGCTTTACGCGAAGTACTGGGTACACACGTTGAGCAGAAAGGTTCTTTGGTAAGCCCGGATTCTTTACGCTTCGACTTCTCTCACTTCCAGAAAGTGACAGACGAAGAATTACGCCAGATTGAGCGCCTGGCAAATGAAAAAGTTCGTTCAAACGCAGCATTAGAAGAATTCCGCAACATGCCGATCGAGCAGGCTCGTGAGTTGGGTGCGATGGCTCTGTTTGGCGAAAAATACGGTGATGATGTACGTGTAATCAAATATGCTGATTCTGTTGAGCTTTGCGGAGGTACGCACGTATCTGCTACCGGAAATATCGGTATGATCCGTATTCTTTCGGAAAGTTCTGTTGCAGCCGGCGTACGCCGTATCGAAGCTGTTACTGCCGCAAAAGCAGAAGAGCTGGTAAACCTGCAACAGGATATGCTGAAAGAGATTAAAACTCTGTTCAACAATGTACCGAATCTGGGAACCGCAATCCGTAAAATGATCGAAGAGGATGCAGAACTGAAAAAGCAAATCGAAGAATTTGCAAAAGAAAAACAGGCTGCCTTAAAAGATACATTATTAAAAAATGCGGAAACAATCAATGGTATTACCGTGATTCGTTTTGTAGCAGAAACCCCTGCTGAAGCTGTTAAAAATATTGCGTTCCAATTGCGCGGGCAGGTAACGGAAAAATTATTCTTCGTAGCCGGCACACATGAAGCAGGCAAACCGCTTCTTACGCTTATGTTGAGCGACGACTTGGTTGCAGGCGGATTAAACGCATCCCAGTTGGTGCGCGAAGCAGCTAAATTGATCCAGGGTGGCGGTGGCGGCCAGGCGCATTTCGCTCAGGCCGGCGGTAAAAACGCTGACGGATTAACAATAGCAGTTGATAAAATTATGGAATTGGCTCAGATTTAATTCAGAGCATAATTTCTTATCTTTTTAGAAAGGCGGATCATACGATTCGCCTTTTTTATTATCCTCCCATTCTTTTAATTGGCATCTCCTCTTTTATGAAGATTTTCTTTACTTTTGTCATATTCTCCAAACAAAAATTAAAGAAAATCGTTATAACAAAAGTTGTTTCGATCTTTATTGAATAAGTATTTTACCAAGTTACCAATTTTAGACTAAGAAAATATGAAAAAGATTCTTTCATTTACAGCATGCATGTTCTTCATCATGCTAAGTTGTTTCGCACAGGACAAAAAGCCGGTGCTTACGTTCAAACAAACAACACACGATTTCGGCACTTTCGACGAAGAAAAAGGCAAAGTCACTACTGAGTTTGAATTCACCAATACCGGAAATGCCCCGTTGCTTATCGTTCGTACGGCAGCATCTTGCGGATGTACTACTCCCGAATATCCGAAAGAGCCGATCGCTCCCGGCAAAAAAGGAGTTATCAAAGTAACTTACAATGCCAAAGGACGCCCGGGCGTATTCCAGAAAACAGTGTACGTTTTCGCCAATACCGATCCGGAAAAATCAACCCTCATCATTAAAGGACATGTAAATGCAGCTCCTCCGAAAAAGGAAATCAACTATCCGAAACAGATCGGCGAACTGCGATTGAAATCAAAATACATCCCATTCTTTGATGTATATCCATTATCTGTAAAAACAGAAGTAATTGAAGTTTATAACCCGACAGACCGGATAATTCCGGTCTTCTTTTCTGAAGTACCCAAGCATATCCGCGTAGTTGCCGTGCCGGAAGTTATCCCGGCAAACAAAACCGGAAAAATCGAGGTTACCTACATGGCCGAGAAAGCCAAAGACTGGGGGCTGCGAAAAGATAATTTCAAGGTATTGTTAGGATCTGCCCGGAAAGAAAATCCGGAAAACTACATTGTGGTATCTGCCGATATCCGCGAAGACTTCAGCAAGATGAGTGCCGCAGATCAGGCAAGCGCACCTATTGCCCAGTTAGATAATCGGGAAGTGAATTTCGGAAACGTTTCTGCAAAAACAACAAAAACGATTAATGTTACCAATACCGGCAAGTCGCCGCTAATTATCCGTAAAGTAAAAAATGATCACCGCGCATTCAATTGCGAAATGTCAAAAGAAACAATCCAGCCGGGTAAATCTGCTCAGTTGAAAATTACATGCGATACGCAAAAAGCAACTCAGCGCAACCTGACAAACCACATCGTTTTAATTACAAACGATCCTAAACATTCAAACATGACAGTACGCCTGCAAGCTCGTATCGACTAATTTTCAATTATCCGGATTCATCCATGAAACATCACGACACAAACCATCATCACGTCGAAAATGACGAACAATACATCGCACTGACAGTTAACAAAGGGGTAAATACCCCGCCCTCTGTCAATCCTTACCTCAGCCGCATGCGGCGCAGCCGGAAACCAACTTATACTGCCGACGAATTTGTTGCCGGAATACTCAAAGGCGACATCACCATTCTGAGCCAGGCAGTCACCCTGGTTGAGAGCACATTGCCAGAGCACTATGCTCTCGCGCAAGAGGTAATTGAAAAATGCCTTCCTTATGCCGGAAACTCATTCCGCATCGGCATCACCGGGGTACCGGGAGCCGGTAAAAGCACCTCTATCGATACGTTCGGTATGCACCTGACGAAAAAAGGAAAAAAACTGGCTGTACTGGCTATCGACCCCAGCAGTGAACGGTCGAAAGGAAGTATTCTGGGTGACAAAACCCGAATGGAGCAATTGTCGACCCAACCAAACGTATTCATCCGCCCTTCACCCTCAGCGGGATCATTGGGGGGAGTAGCCCGTAAAACACGCGAAACCATCGTACTTTGCGAGGCTGCAGGATTCGACACGATCTTCGTAGAAACCGTAGGCGTAGGGCAATCTGAAACAGCCGTACATTCAATGGTGGATTTCTTTTTATTGATTCAGCTGGCCGGTACCGGCGACGAACTGCAAGGTATTAAACGCGGAATCATGGAGATGGCAGACGGCATCGTTATAAACAAAGCCGACGGCTCGAATATTGAAAAAGCTCAGTTGGCGGCGGCACAGTTTCGCAATGCTCTTCATCTCTTTCCGCCTACCGAGTCGGGATGGGAACCCAAAGTCCTTACGTATTCGGGATATTTCGGATCCGGCATAAAAGAAATCTTCGAGATGATAGACCAGTACGAATCATTCACCCGGCAAAATGAGTATTTCGATTATAAACGGCAGCAACAGGCAAAATACTGGATGTATCAAACCATTGACGAGCAACTAAAAGAACATTTCTATCAAAATAAGCAAATCGCAGAATTGCTCCGGGAGAAAGAACAGGAAGTTCTTCTGTCCAATATCAGTTCTTTTACAGCTGCACGGGAAGTATTAGATGCTTACTTCAACAAATAAACAACCTGCTTTATTTAGAGATATTCCATATTGACATAAAGAGAAATAGAATCGGTTGGTTTCGTTTATATTTATTTGTTTACCATTCTAATTTGCGTAATTTTGCAACACTATTTATATAATATATAATTAATATGGTGTATAAAATCATTCCTCATAAATAGTAATCAACACAAAATATAAGAAACCAATTTTCATATATAGACCGGAGTGAAGAGGCAGGGATGCTCCTTTCTCCGGCATTTTTTTTATCTGAAAGTCCTGTTTTGTTATCAGGGCTGTAAGTATCTTATTTATGGTGTCTTATACCTTGCTTCAAAAGTTCCTATACCTTGCTTCGGATCTCCGGAGCGGTCACGAACCCCGCTATAGGAGGATCTA
>JAVWBH010000007.1:19681-22679 GCA_036649595.1 Bacteroidales bacterium | reverse complement strand
AAGGATTGCGTACGGTGTATTGAAGGATTCCGTACGGCACGCGAAAGAACTCCGTACGGTGTGCGCAATTTTCATGCCCAATAGAAGTATAATGGTCCCCCGAAATTTGTACAATCGCTTAAGGTGGATATAAGCGTATTATATTTACCCAAAATGAGAAAATATCTGTCCGGAAACCCTTATTTGAAACCGACCATCAAACAAGCTGTGTCGCTTATGGGGGGCTGGAAATTCTTGCATTAACTGTCCGATATTACTTTAATCCGGCGGAGAGCAAGTATAAAGGGAAATCGGCCGGAAAAAATGCTATAAACAGGTTTTAATCAACCATCATTAAGCCTGAATATCCTCTAAAACAAATAGACTCAATGAAGTCGTGTGAATTAGAGGATATTGAGTCATTTAGAGTTATGGATAAGACCATGCCAAATAGGACAGTCGCATCACCTCCTATTTGGATTAATTCTTTTTGCTATTCTGATAGTTATTTCTTAAATCTTCATAGCAGGCCGGAAGTTCGGCTACATCTTTGTATTTCGATTCAAACATAAAGACCCCTTTATATCCTGCTTTTTCCAGAGAATACAGAATCTTATTCCAGTCATTTTCTCCCTCGCCGGAGCAAGGCATGTAGTGGCACTCTTTTTTGCCGTCGCCATCACAAATATGCAATGTCTTTATTCTTTTACCGAAAGCGGAAATTAGTTTTTCCGGATATTTGATGTGATTGGTATCCACAGCGACACCGACCTTGCGGGGAAGTTTATTCATAATTAAAACCATTTCATCCACGGTGCGACACAGCGGGCGCTCCCGGTTCTCATCACGCAGTAATTCATAACCGAGCATATTTTCTATTACCATTTCCGCTCCTGTTTCTTCTACGGCAGGTAATAACTCATTGACAGATTTAACCATCTGATTAATGCGATACGGCCGCTCATTGAGTCCGAGATAAAAGCTGGGATGGAAGAGAATATATTTCGGATTCAGAATCTCAGAAAAGGAAACGATTCTTTTGTGTTTGTCTACGATTTTACGGCGCAACTTTTCATCTCCATTCGACAGGTCGATTTCTTTCGAGAAAGGCATGTGTATCGACCATACCTGAATACCCGTGTCATCCAGAAT
This sequence comes from Bacteroidales bacterium, assembly GCA_036649595.1. Lineage (GTDB taxonomy): Bacteria > Bacteroidota > Bacteroidia > Bacteroidales > JAUNSR01 > JAUNSR01. The sequence goes on along the minus strand of JAVWBH010000007.1, from coordinate 21,548 downwards.
CTTTTTGATATCTGTCAGTCGTTTTTTTATTTGTCCGTCGGATAACAAAGTGTCGTTACAGATGTTTTCCAGGCCGCCGATCTCGATATAATCGATCCCCGCCTTTTTTGCATATTGCATGTTGTCAACTGTCACTTTGTTAATACCTGTGGAATAACCAACCGGATAAAGCGGTGTTTTTTTAGCCTCTGCAGTTAAGCATACCAGTGAGGCTGCCAAGAGAATACAGCTCTTTGTAAATTGTGTTAGCATATTGTTTTGATAAAAGGGATATCAATGGCGCATTTGACCTTGATGTTAAAAATTAGATTATGTACAAATAAATGTGATATATTTCTTTTTGTTTTGTAAATATACTAAAAGTAGTTTATAAACGAAAGTTTAAAGAAAATGAAGGGTCGTATGAAGAAATATTTCGATAAAAAACGGAATATTTGCCTGTATGCGTGTAAAGGCAGTGCGGAAGGAATGAAAATAAGTTTTCTGACAAATAAAAAATGCCGGACCTTGTCAAAGATCCGGCATTTAATTTTGTTCAACGGGTGTACGGACTTAGGGTATCTGCTCGTTTCTTCCTTATTTAGTAATATTCTCAGGGAAGCCGGCTCCTTTCGGGATTGTACTTTGATTTCCGTCACGGGTTGCAATATAGGTCGGCGACATAATCTCAACTCCCGCTTTATTAAAATGATCCTGAATGCTTTGTAATAAGAGCGTCATGATATGCGCTTGCTGGTCGGCTTCTTTTATAAATGCGTTTATCTGATATACAGGATACCAGTCGTTTAATGATGTTTCCAGAACAAACGGAATCGGCTCTTTCTCTATGCCCGGGGTATCGAGTGCGGCATCGATCAATAGTTGGTTCACCTGTCGCCAGGGAGCATCATAACCGATTGTAACTTCGGTATGGATAATCAGTCCATAAGTACGGGCGGATGCCGTATAATTTGTGGTATGCGACGACATGACAAAGGAGTTAGGAATTGTTACAATCTCATTTTTAGGTGTTTTCAGGCGTGTTACGAAGGGCGTTTTTTCGGTCACATTTCCCAAAACATCATTCAGTTTGATGCGGTCGCCCAGTTTGAACGGACGCATATAGGTAATCACCATTCCGGCGATGATATTCGAAATTACCGTACTGGATCCGAGCGAAACGATAAGACCCACAAATACTGAAATACCTTGAAAAACACGGGTGTCTGATCCCGGTAGATAAGGATAGATCATGGCTACCATGAATGCATATAATAAAAAGCGGATGATGTGGTAGGTGGGTTGTGCCCAGTCCGGGTAAAATCCGTCAATTTTTAGTCTTTGCGTCTCAATTTCACTTGTTAGGTATTTTATACCCCGGATAAGAAACCGGATCGATACGATAATCACGATGATCGTAAAGAAATTGGGGATATAATGGCGGATTGAAAGTAAGATAGATCTTACCGGATTCCATAGATAAGAGAAGATCCGTAATGCCAGATTTTCTGTTTGCGGAAAAATTGAGAATAAAATAGGAATGGTAATAATGAGCTGGACGGCTATTAATAGATAGCGACCCATATTGGCCGAGAAGATCAGCATACGGGCTACTTTATTAACATTCAGCAATTCGTAGTCTTTAATCTTAATGGGTTTGAGTTTCTGGCCTTTAATACGGATAATATAATTTTTCAGCTTTTTATACAGGCGTGTAATGATTAGGTAAAAGCCATATTGAATTGCCAGTACCAAAATGAAAAGAAATATCCGTTTGATTAACTGCAACAAGCTATGCCGCTTTTTGAGTACCTTTAATTCTTTAACAATGATATTTTTCCACTGATCAGCTAAAGCATTTCGCGAGGTATTCTGCCATAACGCATCC
>JAVWBH010000007.1:0-19671 GCA_036649595.1 Bacteroidales bacterium | reverse complement strand
GGTTACAGATACGATCACCTGGTCTTTATACATGATATCAGCTTGTATTTCTGTAGGCTCAATGTATATTGAATCCGGTTTGAGCGTATATTTTTTAGCAAGTTTTTTTAATAAGCCTTCAATGTTTTCGGCTCGTACGATCGGCGAGTTACCCCCTCTTTTTGCATACAGATAAAACAAGGTATCTTCTTCAATCACAACAGGTACCCCCCGCGTATTTTTGCGCAGGGAGTCGATCTGTATTTTTAATCGAGCCAACTTAATCGAGTCCATGGCCTTTACCTGTAATCGTAAAGTTTCCGTTTCCATCAGCAGGTTTGCCTGCTGTAGTTGTGACTCTTTCAATAAGCTGTCTTTCCGAAATAACTCGGCATCATGCGCAGTCTGGATAGAGTCATATAAAGCGATTGTTGCTGCCGAATCGCCGGCCATGATATTTAATACCTTTTTTGTGAATTGGGCAGGTGCTTCCTGAATATTGAAAACAAGAAACAAGAATAGAAACCAGGTAAAGTTTTTAGTAGACATATCAAAAGTCAGGTTATAATATATAAGTTATTCGGCAGGTTTCAGCCGACATGTGAAATGGCGCATAATAGGGGCCTCATGAATAATTTCATATCCTTTGTTTATAGCCTTGTTGCGCGCCCTGATATTACTCAGTGCCGCCGCAACCACACGGATATGATTGTCGGTATATACCCGGCGCGGAATGGCCAGACGACATAACTCCAACCCCGTAAATCGATTTTCGCGCGTTACCGGATCCCGGTCGGCCAGAATCGTACCGATCTCAACACTCCGGATCCCTGCTTCCAGATAGAGTTCGATGCAGAGTGTCTGCGCCGGAAATTCCGAATGCGGAACATGGGGTAAAAGTTTAAGGGCATCGACAAAGATGGCATGACCGCCTGCCGGCCGTTGATACGGGATATCGTACTCATCCAGCAAATCTCCTAAAAAGCGGACCTGATGAATCCTTGTCTCCAGGTATTCAAACTGAGTACTTTCTTGCAAGCCTACAGCCAATGCTTCCATATCGCGGCCGCTCATACCTCCGTAGGTAACAAAGCCCTCATTCATAATACATACTACAGATGCCTCTTCGTACCATTTTGGATTGCGCATGGCTGTGAATCCGCCCATATTGACAATTCCGTCTTTTTTAGCAGAAATGGTCATGGCATCCGCATAGCTATAAATTTCCGCTACGATTTCCCGAATCGTCTTTTCTTTAAATTCCGGTTCGCGGGTTTTGATGAAGTAGGCATTTTCTGCAAATCGTGCCGAATCAATAACAATCGGTTTATTAAAAGCTTTTGCAAGTTTACTTGTCTCCCGGATATTCTCCAGACTAACCGGCTGGCCTCCCGCCGTATTATTCGTGATTGTAATCAGTATGAACGGAATTCTGTCGTGAAACGTTTCAAGTGCCTCACGCAGTTTGCCGAGGTCGATATTCCCTTTAAAGGGGAGTTCCAGTTGCGTATCTTTCGCGCCGTCAATGGTACAATCCAGTGCAATAGCCTTTCGGCTTTCGATATGTCCTTTCGTTGTGTCGAAATGCGAATTGCCCGGGATGATATCATTCGGTTTCACCAATACGGAAAACAATACATTTTCTGCCGCTCTTCCCTGATGAGTGGGCAGGAAATAATTGAATCCGAAAATATTCTTTACCTGTTCTTTTAATTTTAGAAACGATGAGGCGCCCGCATAACTTTCGTCTCCCATCATCATCGCACTCCATTGTTGCTGACTCATAGCCCCTGTACCCGAGTCGGTCAGTAAATCAATATAAACCTGATTAGCCGGCAAGTTAAATAAATTGTATCCGGCTTCTTTAATCCATACTTCTCGTTGTTCCCGTGTGCTTTTATAGACGGGCTCAACCATTTTTATTTTAAAATTTTCGGCAAAAGGTAATTCCATGGAATAAATGGTTAAAGGATTAATACTGTAATAGCGAGTCTGTAAACAAACCGAATTTAATAATTTAATTTGTATTATAATAAAATAATATTAAAATATAGCGATGGTATTATCGTTTAATATTCTATTTTTACGGAACAAAACACATTAGAGATGAAATAGCTTTAAATCGAAATCAAATCGCCATAACTTGCCTGAAATAGAAACACCAAACAAAAGGGATGTCAATGGCGCATTTGACCTTGGTTTTAAAAATTAGATTATATACAAATGAAATCGCCATAACTTATCTGAATTGAGATACCCGACAAAAGGGATATCAATGGCGCATTTGACCTTAATTTTAAAAAAGAGGATATACAAATGAAAACGAATCGAAGAGATTTTCTCAAAACGATGGCGGGTATAACAGCTTTGACTGTGGTTCCGCGCCATGTACTCGGCAGAGGTTATATCGCCCCCAGCGATCAGTTGACCAAAGGAATTATCGGAGTAGGAAGTATGGGTCGGGGTCATCTGAATTATGGTGGTACCCGCTTGGTCGCAATTTGTGATGTTGATCAGAATCATCTGAAGCAAGGAGCCCGTCTGGTAAAAGATAAAATTGCCCAATATCATGACTTCCGCGATTTAATCAAAGACGCAAATGTAGATATCGTACATATTGCCACGCCTCCCCACTGGCATGGTATAATGGCCGTCGAAGCGGCAAAGGCAGGAAAGGATATCTGGTGTGAAAAACCGATGACTCGTACTATCGGAGAAGGAAAACGGGTAGTGGAAGCGATGAACCAATATGGACGGATTTTCAGACTTAATACCTGGTTCCGGTTTAAAGATTCTTTCTACGGATTGGGAACTCCTGTCAAGCCATTAAAGAAATTAGTGGATAGCGGGATGTTAGGCTGGCCGCTGAAAGTAACAATCAGCAAACACACCGGTTTCGACTGGAAGTTTTTCTGGGTAGGACAGGAAACGCTTGCTCCTAAACCTGTTCCGGCCGAGCTGGACTATGATATGTGGCTGGGGCCTGCCCCTCATAAGCCGTATAATCCGCATCGCGTACATCAAACATTCAGAGGATACTGGGATTACGATGGCGGAGGCCTGGGTGATATGGGACAACATTATATTGACCCCGTACAATATATTCTGGGAAAAGATGATACCAGCCCTGTAAAAATAGAAGTGGATGCGCCGCAACAACACTTTGATGCTGTCGGTACGTGGCGTTCGATAACGTTTACATATGAAGACGGTTGTCAGATTGTTTTATGGGGAGGTGATTACGGTAATCCGGATACTCCTTATATTGCCGGTCCACAAGGCAATGTTTATAAGAATTTTGTTTGTGATATTCCTGACTGGCAAAAGAAACTGGCCTCTTATCCTGATCCCGCACCCCAGAATGATGATTTTATCGAGTGTATAAAGAATCGGCAGAAATTTGCTTTAAATGAAATGAACGGTCACCGTTCTTCTACGATCGTAAATTTAGGAATTATAGCCTTGCGCCTGAACCGGACTTTGTTTTTTGACCCCGTAAAACAGGAGTTTATAAATGATGAAGCCGCTAATCGCCTGATTGATCAGCCTATGCGTGCACCGTGGAATATCTGAAATTGAATTACCTTAAAATATTTTTACATGAAATCACCATCACATCAAATGAAGCGAGCCGGTTTGGCGGCAAGTCTGTGCTTTGGGCTTGTTCTTGGTATGTCGGCCCAGTTGGATGCCGGGCGTACCAATAAAACGAAGATTATCGATGCGCTCGCAATTATGCCGGCAAAAGACAGCGTTGTATATAAACAAACGATGAGAGATCTTCTCTCAACAGGCAACGCCGGCCTGGCAGAATTAATTGAAATGCGAAAGAGTGCCAAAGGAGAGATGTTGGTCAAATTGGATTATATGCTCAATAGTTTGGCGGATTATGCCGGCGATCAGAAAAATCCGGCTCTTGCCGATCTGTTGCAGCAAGTTTATATGCAAGCGGTTAAAGATGCGCCCACTGCAGAAACGGCAGCATTTTATTTCAAACAATTGAAAACGGTTGGTACGAACCGGGCTGTTACTTTCCTTCAGACCTACCTTTCGAATCCGCAACTGTCTGAATTTGCCGCACAAACACTTTCTGCAATCGGCACCGGAGAGGCTGCGGATGCCTTGAAAACAGAATTGCCGGGGGTACAGGCATCCCTTAAAAAACATTTGATAAATGCTTTGGGAGAGATGCAGGCCGCCGAAACGGAAGAATTGCTTCTTTCGCAGAAAAGCGCTTTATCTGCCGATGATTTATCTGTACTTTATTTCGCATTATCAAATTCCGGGAGTTACAAGGCGCTAACCGAATTACAAAGCGCGGCATCGGCTGTTAATTATGCATATGATAAGAACGGAGCGACAGATGCTTATTTACAGCTCGTTGAGCGATTAGGTAAAAGCGGCGACCGGAAATTGGTTCAGAAAACCACGAAAAATTTGCTGAAAGTTGGTGAAAAAACAGGAAATACGGCTCTTCGTTGTGCCGCTTTTACCGTATTGGCTGAAACAGATTCGCTGAAATGCACGGAAATGATTATCGACGCGCTGGACGATGATAACCGGATGTACCGAAATACAGCCTTTTATTATATAAATCAATCAGATCGGGCGAAAGTAATACCGGCTTTATGTAAGAAATTACCGAAAGCATCCGAAGAGATCCAGTCAGACTTATTGAGCTGGTGCGGCAAATATCAGATCAAAGAGGCGCTTCCGGCTATTGTTGGCTTGATGCGATCGGAAAATAATGAGATAGCGGTTGCCGCTATACAAGCCGCTGCCCTGATTGGGGGTGAAACGGCCGTAGAAGCGCTGTCCGGGCTGATGGTAAACGGGAACGCCGTTCAAATCAGTCGTGCGAAAGAGGTATTGGGGTATACAAAAGGCGATGTTGGCAATGCGTTGATGGCAAAATTAAAACACGCTACTCCTGAAGGGAAAGCTGCTATTCTTACAATGGTGGCTTCTCAGAAAGATACCAGTTATGCAGCCCAATTCATCTCTTTGTGTAACGATGCGGACCCTTTGATCCGAAAAACGGCTGTGACGAATTTGGATAAGGTGGTTACAGCTACCCATTTACCTGAATTATTTAAAATGTTGAGGGGCGGAAACGCGCAAGAGATTAAATCTTTCCAAAAGGCCGTAATGGCAGCGGTAGCCTCTATGCCGGTGGCCGACCGGTTTACGGCGATTCAGAAACAGATGCAGCAGGAGTCTGCCGACAAACAGGGCCGATATTATTTGTTGATGACGGCGGCACCGGTACAATCATCTTTAGATCTCATCGAAGCCGGTTGCAAGACTTCAGATCTTAATTTGAAGAAAGATGCCATTGAAGCATTATGTAGCTGGAATGGACCGGAAGTTTTAGATCCGCTTTATTCTTTGTGTTCAAATCCGCAGGAAGCAAGTTATTTTGATCAGACATGGAATGCTTATGTCTCTAAAGTGGCAGATGCCGGTTTTACGAATGAAAAGAAACTGATTTTTTTGCGTAAAGCTCTTGATCTGGCGAAAAATAAAGAACACCTTCCTGGGCTTGTTTACTGCCGCTAAGTATCTGGATGACGCAGAGGTTTGTGAAGATGCCTGCCAGACTATTATGAACATAGCACTGAGCAACCGGGCATATGCCGGCGGAGAGGTAGATCTGTTGTTAGACAGGGTATCGGGGCTTCTGAATAATCCTGATAAGCAATACCAACAGCAGGCTATTGCAAAATACCGAAATGAAACGCAAGGTAAAAAAGGCTTTACTTCTTTATTTAACGGGAAGGATCTTACCGGCTGGAAAGGTTTGGTCGGAAATCCGATTACCCGGGCAAAAATGAATGAGCGCCAAATGCAGAAAGCGCAGCAGAAGGCCGATCAGGAAATGCAGAACAGCTGGATCGTAGAAAACGGAATGTTGGTATTTACCGGAAAAGGAGACAACCTTTGTACTACCCGTCCATATGGTGACTTTGAAATGTATGTAGACTGGACGCTGGATCCGGAAGGTCCGGAGCCCGACGCGGGTATTTACCTGAGAGGTACTCCTCAGGTACAGATCTGGGATACAGCACGGGTAAATGTTGGTGCTCAGGTTGGTTCAGGCGGACTGTATAATAATCAGAAAAACATGAGTAAGCCGGCAAAAGTTGCCGATAACAGGCTGGGCGAATGGAACAGTTTCTTTATCCGTATGGTTGGAGAGCGCGTTTCTGTATGGCTTAATGGCGAAAAGGTTGTGGATAACGTGATTATGGAAAATTATTGGGATCGCAATCAGCCTATACCGATGTTGGATCAGATCGAATTACAGGCGCATGGCAGCCGGGTGGCTTACCGTGATATTTATTTAAGAGAAATTCCGCGCGTAGAACCCTTCGAGCTTTCTGCTGAGGAGCAACAAGACGGATTTAAAGTTCTTTTTGACGGTACTTCTATGTTTAACTGGACCGGTAATACCAAAGATTACATTGCTGAAGACGGATGTATCGTATTATATCCGCAAAACGGAGGAGGCGGAAACCTGTATACCAAAGAGGAATATGCTGATTTTGTTTTCCGCTTTGATTTTATGCTGACTCCGGGCGCTAACAACGGACTTGGTATTCGTACTCCGCAAAAAGGGGATGCCGCTTATGTCGGAATGGAATTGCAGATTTTGGACAATGACGCGCCGGTATATAAAACCCTCGAAGAATATCAGTACCATGGATCTGTATACGGTGTGATCCCGGCAAAACGCGGATTTTTAAAAGAACCCGGCGAGTGGAACACGCAGGAAGTGATTGCCAATGGCGATCGGATAAAGATTATCTTAAACGGCGAAGAGATTCTGGATGGAGATATCCGCGAAGCCGGAGGTAACGGTACGTTGGATAAAAGGGCACATCCCGGATTATTTAATAAGAAAGGCCATATTGCTTTCTTAGGTCATGGATCGGTTGTGAAATTTAAAAACGTACGGGTTAAGAAGATCAATTAAAGAAAATAATTACAAGGAATAGAGAATAGATATTCTGCCTTATAATGAAAAAAAGTGGTTGTCGTCATATCAGAAACAGGGAAATCGGTTTCATTGACGGCAACCACTTTTATTTTTACAATAGGCCCATATTTGGAGGATAAACACCGGATAAGGGCCTATTATCGTTCAAATGAATAGATTTTCTGCTTTTTTGAATAAAAAGTGAATTTTAAATGTGCGCAAACACGATTAATTTGCAAAAGAGGAATAATTAAAAACCAGAAGGCCGAACCCTTTATAAATCTGATATAACCGGTAGCGGTTGGTAACTGTACTATATAATTGAAAAACATTTTATTTATGAAACAATGCTTATTAATCACAGTTCTCGCATTATCCTTTTGGGGTAGCAGAGCGGAAACAGGCTGGAAAGTAGCCGGTGATAAAATTAAAACTCAATGGGGTGAACAACTGAATGTAGATAAAGTCTTGCCAGAGTATCCGCGGCCTCTGATGGTAAGAAATCAGTGGGTTAACCTGAATGGATTATGGAATTACGCCATCACGCCCAAAGGCGCTCAAACTCCGGATACATACGAAGGAACGATATTAGTACCTTTTGCGGTAGAATCCGCTTTGTCGGGAGTGGGCCGCAGAATAGCCGATAATCAGGAGTTGTGGTATGACCGCTCATTTAATATACCTGCCGGATGGAAAGATAATAAGGTACTGCTTCATTTCGGAGGTGTCGACTGGAAAGCGGATGTATGGGTGAACGGCATCCGGGTAGGACAGCACACGGGCGGATTTGCTCCTTTCTCGCTGGATGTTACCTCTGCCTTAAACAGAAGAGGCAGTAATAAGTTGGTGGTACGTGTCTGGGATCCCAGTGACAGGGGCGAACAGCCCAGAGGTAAACAGGTTGAAAAACCAGGCGGAATCTGGTATACGCCCGTATCCGGGATTTGGCAGACGGTGTGGTTGGAGCCTGTAAACGACCACCATATTACACGGATAAAGACAACCCCCGATATTGATAATAAAACGCTTAAGGTTGAAGCCATAACCGATTTGTTGCAACTTTCCGACAAAGTGGAAGTTAAAGTGTATGATGGAAAAAAACTGATCGCTACACAATCTTCAACAAACGGATTGCCGGTAGAAGTGATAATGCCGCAAGACATGAAGTTGTGGTCTCCCGACGCTCCTCATCTGTATGATCTGGAAGTAAATCTGTATGCCGGCGGAAAACGGGTGGATCAGGTAGGCAGTTATGCTGCCATGCGTAAATATTCTACCCGGAAAGATGCAGACGGACTGGTGCGGTTTCAGCTTAATAACAAGGATATCTTCCATTTCGGACCTCTCGATCAGGGATGGTGGCCGGACGGCCTTTATACGGCACCAACCGATGAGGCGTTGGCTTTTGACGTACAGCGAACAAAAGATTTCGGATATAATATGATTCGTAAGCACGTGAAGGTGGAACCGGCCCGCTGGTATACCCATTGTGACCGGATCGGTATGATGGTATGGCAGGATATGCCTAATGGCGGCAGAGGACCTGCTCAATGGCAGATGCATCAATATTATAACGGGGCGGATGCAGACCGGTCGGAAGAATCGGCAGCAAATTATTATAAGGAGTGGAAAGAAATTATCGATTATCTGTATTCTTATCCTTGTATCGGTGTCTGGGTTCCCTTTAATGAAGCATGGGGGCAGTTTAAAACACGGGAAGTTGCGGAATGGACCAAACAATATGACCCTACACGTCTGGTAAATCCGGCAAGCGGCGGCAATCATTACACTTGTGGCGATATTCTTGATTTACATAATTATCCCGGCCCTGACCTTTATCTCTTTGATGCCAAGCGGGCTACCGTATTGGGCGAATATGGAGGGATCGGACTGGCCATGAAAGATCACCTGTGGATGCCTGACCGTAATTGGGGATATGTGAAGTTCAATTCTCCGAAAGAGGTTACTGACGAATACATAAAGTATGCCGACCGTTTGAAAGAATTGATTGCACGTGGTTTTGCAGCCGCCGTATATACTCAGATAACCGATGTGGAAGAGGAAGTAAACGGGTTGCTGACCTATGACAGAAAGCAGACGAAGGTGGATGAGGAACGGTTAAAACGTGCGAATCAGGAGATCTGTAATATATTGAATAAATAGTATTAATCTGAAGGAAAGAAAGATTGTGAAAACAGCAAATCTAAATAAGATGAAAAAAGTGGCGACTGTGCTTTTTTCGGTCTGTCTGATGTCTAATGCAGCAGCAAAAGACCTCTATAAAAGTAGTTATGATGTGAGCCTGCGGGCTCCCTCTGTTCCTTTACTTACGTCGGATACGTATTTCTCTGTCTGGTCACCCTATAATGAGCTGACAGAAGGAAACACAGAGCACTGGACCGCCGAGGAGCATCCTTTACTGGGTGCTTTGCGGGTAGACGGCACAGTATATCGTTTTATGGGAAAAGACAAACTGAATCTGGAAACGATTCTGCCCATGACGCATACCGAACGCTGGGATGCTTATTTTACGTTTGAGACTCCGGCGGCCGGCTGGATAAAGGAGAGTTATCCCGAAGAAGGCTGGAACAAAGGAAAAGCGGCATTTGGTACGAAAGATATGAAGCGTATCGGAACAGAGTGGAACACGAAGGATATCTGGGTGCGTCGTCATTTCGACCTGAATCAGGAGCCGGGTAACGAAACGGTTTACCTGCGCTATTCGCATGATGATGTGTTTGAGCTGTATCTGAATGGCGAACAGTTGGTTAAAACAGACTATTCCTGGAAGGATGATGTAACCGTTGCTTTATCGGAACAGGCTAAAAAGAAATTGCGTAAAGGAAAAAACGTGATTGCTGCACATTGTCATAATACCACCGGGGGAGCGTACATGGATTTCGGCCTTTTTAAAGAGAGAAACCAAAACTCTAATTTCACACAGGCCGCGATTCAGAAATCAGTGGATGTTTTACCTACGCAAACGTATTATACATTTCAATGCGGACCGGTTGAGCTGGATCTTATTTTTACGGCGCCACTGTTGATGGAAGATCTGGATCTTATATCCACTCCGATCAATTACATTACCTATCGTGTTCGCTCTTCAGATAAAAAACAGCATGATGTTCAGATTTATATCGAAACAACTCCTCAGTTGGCGGTTCATGAAGCTTCGCAGCCTACGGTATCCAAGGCGTTTAGCAAAAACGGAATGAGTTACCTGCAGGCAGGTACGATTGACCAGCCGATAACGGTACGAAAGGGCGACGGCGTACGCATTGACTGGGGATATGCTTATCTGGCTTCAAATACTACGCCCGGAAAGATGCTTAGCGTCGGGAATTATTATGATATGAAGCAAGAGTTTATTGCCAAAGGAACTTTACTGCCTGCGTCATCGCATTACCTGAGCCGGAATATTGAAGAGATGCCCGCGCTTGCCTACAGTGAGAACCTCAAAGCCGTAGATCAAAAAGGCAAAGCCGGCTATCTGATGGTCGGGTATGATGATATTTATTCCATCGAATATTTTTATCAGCGCCGTAGTGCATATTGGAAACATCAGGGGAAAGTAACGATCTGCGATGCTTTTGAGCGGGGGCAGGCTATGTATCCGTCACTGATGGAGCGTTGCCGTATTTTTGATAAACAATTAATGGCCGACGCCGAAAAAGCAGGCGGCCGTAAATATGCGGAAATGTGCGCACTGACTTACCGCCAGGCGATTACCGCACATAAACTGATTACGGATAAAGAGGGTAATTTACTTTTCCTTTCGAAAGAAAATCACAGTAATGGTTGTATTAATACGGTTGATATTACTTATCCGTCGGCACCTCTCTTCCTTATTTATAATCCGGACCTGCTGAAAGGCATGTTAACGCCTATTTTCCATTACAGCGAATCAGGAAGGTGGAACAAACCTTATCCTGCTCATGATTTGGGTACTTATCCGGTTGCCAACGGACAACTTTACGGCGAGGATATGCCTATTGAAGAAGCCGGAAATATGATTTTACTGACTACCGCGATTTCTTTGGTAGAGGGAAATGCCGATTATGCTTCCCGTCATTGGGAAACCATCTCGGAATGGGCAAATTATTTGCTGAAAAATGGTCTCGACCCCGAAAACCAGTTGTGTACCGACGATTTTGCCGGCCATCTGGCTCATAACACCAATCTTTCGATTAAGGCGATTATGGCGATTGCCGGATATGGTGAAATGGCCCGTATGCTGGGCAAAGATGCTATTGCCGGCGAGTATACTGAGAGTGCAAAAAAGATGGCTGTCGAATGGGAAAAAATGGCCTTTGACGGAAGCCATTACAAGTTGGCCTTTGATAAGTCGGGTACCTGGAGTCAGAAATACAATATTGTTTGGGATAAGGTGTTTGATATGAATATTTTCCCGAAAAAAGTATATGATACCGAGGTGTCATATTATCTGAAGCAACAGCGCTTGTATGGATTGCCGCTCGATTCCCGAAAAGAATATACGAAATCCGACTGGGTGTTTTGGAGTGCCTGCTTATCGACCGACCAGCATGCTTTCGATCAACTTCTTTCGCCGATGTATAAGTATGCCAATGAAACAAATTCGCGCGTTCCGATTAGTGATTGGCATGATACCAACAATGCGCAAATGATGAATTTTAAAGCGCGCTCGGTTGTAGGGGGATATTACATGAAGCTCCTGATGGAAAAAATTACGGATAAGAGCTTATAAAAAAACGAATACATAAAATAGAAGGATGAAAAAACAGGTTGTTTTTATTCTCTTTTCACTGTTGAGCCTGACAGTAGGCGGAGAGGTAAGCGGGCGGAATGCCGGAAAGAAAAATGCCGGGATTCCGGATTCCCGGCAAATGTTGTCGGAACGGAATTTATCACGTGCCATAGGATTGGTTGACAAGGCGATGTCTTGTTATTTTACAGGGGATGAGATGGTTATGTCGCGCTATTATAATCCTTATACCAAAAGCAGGTCGGAAGAGAAAGGGAGTGTCTGGATGTATACCAGTTCGATTGAAGCTGTTAATGCAATTCTGCATGCGCTCAAAGTACAAAAGGACAACGGAAACAATACCGGCTATGATAAATACTATAGCCGGTACGAAAATCTGTTGGGTCTGTTATATGATAATGCCGATTATTATCTGGGTACTTTCACATTAACCTCTTATACACAAACGAAAGAGTGGAGTGTTTACGGGGTCAACAGGGGGCGTGAGAAAGGAACCGCCCCGGTGGCAGGTATCGAAAACGTATATGATGATCAGCAGTGGCTGGTGAGAGAACTGCTTGAATCCTACCGGATTACCGGCAATGAGGCGTATTTGCAGAAAGCCGAATATCTGACAGACTATGTATTGGACGGTTGGGATCGCACGTTGGATCAGAACGGAAAGGAACATGGCGGAATAACCTGGGGTCCCGGTTATACGACCAAACATTCTTGCAGTAACGGCCCGATGATTAGTCCTTTGGTGTGGCTTTCTGAATTGTATAAAGGTAAGAATGAGGAGATTTCGTATAATTACATTGATACGGACGGAAGCCGTAAAACAGCCGCAATGCAAAAAAGCGACTATTATTTGAATTTCGCCAAAGACGTATACGATTATCAGCAAAGAAGTTTGATGCGTCCGGACGGAGTGTATGCAGACATGATGGGCGGTTGTGTGCCGGATTGTGCGGTAGCATACGAGTTGATCGACGGTGTGAAATACCGTAAGCATACGGCGTTACGTGATCAGGCCGGACCGCCGATTTCATATAATAGCGGAACGATGATTTCCGGAGCAGCCGATCTGTACCGTGCAACGCGAAATAAGCGGTATAAAAAGGATATGCGAAATTTATCAGATGCCAGTTTCCGTTATTTTGCTAAGCCGGGAGCTACGAGACCGGGATATTATACTTATAAGACCGGTGGTTTTGATAACTGGTTTAATGGTGTGTTGATGCGGGGATACGTAGATGCTTATACCGATTATAATAAGGTGTCGGCTAATATTGAAAGTTTTCAGAAAAATCTCGATTATGGATATGATAACTACCTCTTCGACGGAATCCTGCCTACCGACCTGTTGGCCGGATGGAACGGGGATCATAACAATAATGCCGTAGAGGGGATGTTTATCTTCGCTTTTGCAGCAGAATATGCGCTATTGGCCCGATATGAATTAGAGAGAGACTAAAAATTTAAGGTGTGTGTGTTTTCTCTATCCGAATATGACCGTACGAAACTGTACGGTCATATTTTTTTGTCAAATTATATACAAAAAAAGTACCCTAATTGTAATTATTAAGTCTGTTCAGGGTAAGGTTATTCTCCTCTATTTTCATTTAAAAGCTAATTATACGTTGTTAAACGCGATTATTGCATAAAAAATGGCAGATAAAAGTACTTTGATTAATAATTATCTTTTTATGAATGATATTTAATGTATGTGTAATTAATGATGAGCTATTTTTGACATGTTAACTAATCATGACCGGCTCCTGATTGTATGTGCAGAGCCGGAGAAAACACACGTAATGCGCTAAGAAAAATAATTGTACCGTTAACCGTATCAGACATTCCGATAGCCGCAAAATGGCCGGACTTAAAGCCCGTTCTCTGATCGGAGGCTATGGGACGCCGGTACTGATGAATAAGATGATTGAGAATTAAACTTAATTATAAACTAAATCTAATTTAATAATGAAGAAAAACACAAAGAGGAACGTGAAGAAAAGTATTCAGGCTATTTTTCTTGCTCTCTTCGTTTTCTGTTTTACAAACTGTAATGACAAAGACAACAAAGAGGAGCATTACAATCCGGCCGTTCCGGTAGAGCTGACTGAATTTACCCCCAAGGAGGGAGGAGCCAGGACGCAGTTCTTTATTTACGGAAGTAATTTCGGTACTGATAAATCGAAAATCAAAGTGACGATCGGCCAGAAAGAGGCGATTGTGATTGGTTCCAACGGACATTGTATTTATTGTTTGGTTCCGTCCAGAGCAGGAGCAGACTGTAAGGTACAGGTTGCGGTCGGCGATGGCGATCAACGGCAGGAGAGCAGTTTCGATGACCATTTTTTATATGAGGCGAAACCGATTGTGACTACACTGAGCGGATTTACCGATAAAGACGGTAATACGGCGATTGTAGACGGGACGCTGGATAAAGCTCAGTTTGAAGAACCGTATTGGATGATTTTTGATAAGAATAAAGACATCTATATGATTGAGGAAGGACGGGCTTTACGAAAACTCTCCAGAAAGGAAAATAAAGTAACTACCTTGTTTCGGACCGGAAATGGCATCGGGCGAATCCGTACGCTTGCCTTTACCCTGAATCAGGATTCGCTGGTAATAGGAAACGACCAGGGCGATGACCATGGCGTGGGGGTGATTGTTTGTGAAAAAAACAATGATTTCATGACCTGGAAAACAATGATCAGCAAAGCTTTTATCAACGGAGCTTCTGTTCATCCGCTTACCGGAGAGATGTATTATAATGATTACCGGACAGGTATGGTTATTAAATACGATTTCCAGACACAGAAAAGCAAAGACCTGTTTCGTATCAATGATGTCAATGAAGAGTTTAATGTACAGTTTGCCCCGAGCGGCACTTTTGCTTATATCGTAGTGCGCAATCACCATGTAATCTATAAAGTGAAGTACAACTACCTTACCCAGGAGCTTGAAAAACCGAGTGGTATTTTCTGCGGAATAAGAAGAGGCGATGAAAATAGCCGGCAGTTTGCCGACGGTGTAGGGACGGCGGCCGCTTTCTCAAATCCGCATCAGGGTGCGTTTGATGAAAACGACAATTTCTATATCTGTGATATTATGAATCATTGTATTCGCAAGATCACGCCGGAAGGTGTAGTGACCACTTTTGCCGGAAGACCGCAGGAATGGGGTTATGCCGACGGAGAGCTGCGTAAAGCAATGTTTGATCGTCCTCACGGTATCGCGTATGATATGGAGACCGGTACTTTCTATGTGGCGGATCAAAAGAACAGAAGGATTCGTATGATTACTACCGAATAATATTATGAAAAACAGAATGAAGAGCATGAAAAAATATTTATTAATACTGATTACTTTATTTACTCTTTTTCCGTTATCATCCATCGCCCAGGAAGATATGATAACTGTAAGCGGGGTGGTAAAAGACGCTACCAATGATCCTCTGGTAGGGGTAAACATTGTGGTGAAAGATAAACCCGGCTTCGGAACCATTACGGATGTCGACGGTAAGTTTAAAATAAAAATAACACCTTATTCTACTCTGATTTTTTCTTATATAGGATATACGAGTCAGGAAATTTTAGTGAAGAACGCACGTCCTTTGAATATAACACTAAAAGAGTCGGAAAGCAGTGCGTTGACCGAAGTGGTGGTAACAGGGACGGGGATACAGAAGAAAGCCTCTTTGACCGGTGCCATTACCACGGTCGACCTGAAAACGCTTAAAACGCCTTCTCCCAATATAACCAATGCGTTGGCCGGTAATGTAGCCGGAGTGATTGCGATGCAGTCGTCTGGTGAGCCGGGAGCAACGTCGGAGTTCTGGATTCGCGGGGTGTCTACGTTCGGGGCCGGAGCAAGCGCTTTGATTCTGGTAGACGGATTCGAGCGTGACCTGAATGACATTAATGTGGAAGATATTCAGTCTTTCTCCATTCTGAAAGATGCCTCCGCTACCGCGATCTATGGGTCGAAAGGGGCAAACGGTGTAATCCTGATTACTACAAAACGAGGTAATGTAGGTAAGGTAAATATCAGTGTAAAAGCCGAGTCGTCTTATAATACCCGTACCCGTACACCTGAGTTTGTAGATGGCTACACGTATGCCCAGATGATGAATGAAGCTCGTATTACACGTAATTTAGAGCCCGAATATACCAATAGCGAACTGGAGATCTTTAAGCAGAACCTGGATCCCGATTTATATCCGAATGTAAACTGGCAGGACATATTATTGAAAGACGGCGCTATGTCTACCCGTGCGGCCATAAATTTGGACGGCGGTAGTACGCTTGCCCGTTATTTCGTATCTGCCAGCTTCTTTGATGAGCAAGGGATGTATAAAACCGACAAAGCATTTAAAAATGAGTATAATACAAATTTAAATGCCAAGCGTTGGAATTACCGTATGAATGTTGATATCGACCTGACAAAAACAACCCTGATAAAAGTTGGTCTGTCGGGATCTTTGAAACAACAGAATTCACCCGGAAAAGCCGGCGATATCTGGCATTCGATCGTAGGGCAGAATCCGGTTAGTATTCCGGTGATGTATTCAAATGGCCTGGTACCGGCCTATGGTACTGGAAATCAGACTAACCCCTGGGTGTTGGCAACACAGACCGGCTATAACGAGTTTTGGGAAAATTCCATCCAGACGAATGTCACACTCGAACAAAACCTCGATTTCGTAACCAAAGGGTTACGGTTTGTAGGTCGTTACGGATTTGATACGTATAATGAGAGCAAGATCAGCCGTGTGCGTTGGCCGGAACAATACCGGGCAGAACGTCGCCGGGATGAAAACGGAAATCTGATCCTCAAGCGTATCAGCCCGGAACAGCTGATGAGCCAGACTTCCGAGTCTGCCGGAAGACGTTTCCAGAATTTTGAGGCAGAACTTCATTATGACCGTACAATCGCCAAAGATCATCGCTTAGGGGGAATGGTAAAATACATTCAGAACGAAGAAGTGATGACGGTCAATGTGGGTGAGGATATTAAAAACGGTATTTCTAAACGCCATCAAGGGGTTTCGGGACGTGTGGTTTACGGATACCAGTATCGTTACTTTGCCGAATTTAACTTCGGATATACCGGATCTGAAAACTTTGCCCGCGGCCATCAGTTTGGCTTTTTCCCGGCCGTTTCGGTAGGTTGGAATATCGCGGAAGAACGTTTTATCCGCAGCAATGCGAAATGGCTGGATATGTTTAAAATACGTTATTCGTATGGTGAAGTGGGTAATGACAGAATTGCAGACGGGGTTCGTTTTCCTTACCTGAGTTCCTTCGGCGATATGGGCGGCTACGATTATGGTGATTATAACAGTTCTTTCTCTTATAATGGGTATCACTATGCGCAGGTAGCGTCTCTGGGGCTTACCTGGGAGGTAGCGAAAAAGCATAACTTAGGGGTTGACTGGGCATTGTTCGGTAACAAAATAACCGGTACGGTGGATGTATTCCGCGATACCCGTGAAGATATCTATATGCAGCGTAAACACCTGGCAGAAATGATCGGTATTACCAGTCAGCCATGGGCCAATGTAGGAAGAATGCGTTCTACCGGTGTTGACGGGAATGTTGCTTATAACCAGAAAATCGGCGAGGTGGTATTTACGATGCGCGGCAATATGACTTTGACGAAAAATGAGGTGTTGGCTTATGATGAGGAGGCCATGATTTATCCTTACAAAAAAACCGAAGGTTTCCGTTGGGATCAGGCGCGCGGATTGATAGCGCAAGGACTCTTTAAAGATTATGAGGACATCCGGAATAGCCCGCGCCAAACATTCGGAGAAGTGATGCCGGGGGATATCAAGTATAAAGATGTGAATGGCGACGGGGTGATTAACGATGATGATATTGTTCCGATCGGAGCTACCCGCGTACCGAGTTTGATTTACGGGGTGGGAGCCTCGGCGCAATGGAAAGGTTTTGATTTCAACGTCCATTTCCAGGGTGCCGGAAAATCATCCTATTTTATTGACGGGGCTACCGTATATCCGTTCTCTAACGGAAGCTGGGGGAATGTGCTTACGGATGTGGTTGGCAACCGCTGGATCTCTCGTGAAATTTCCGGAACAGAAGCAACCGAGAACCCGAATGCAAAATATCCGCGTTTGAGTTATGGCGGCAATAACAATAACTACCGCAGATCAACCTACTGGTTAAGAAACGGCGCATACCTCCGCTTTAAAACATTAGAAGTAGGCTATACTATTCCGAAACGGGTCATAAATAAGGTACGTATTGATAACCTTCGTCTTTTCTTATTGGGTAATAACCTGATGGTATGGGATAGTCTGAAGTTATGGGATCCGGAGTTGGCCAGCGGCGATGGTATGAAGTATCCGCTTGCCCGGACATTTACGTTGGGTGTAACACTTAATTTCTAAATACACAAAAACATGAAAAGAAAATATATAATGCGGTTTGCGGTGGTCGGTTTAAGCCTTTTAGGCAGCTCATGCTCCGATTACCTGAATGTGGACAAATACTTTAAAGATAGTCTTACCGAACAAACATTATTTGAAAGTAAAGACTACAGCGAACGCTGGCTGGCGGGGGTATATAGCCATCTGGTCGGTGCGAATGCGGATGTAGCCAGTAAAGGACATACGTTGTTTAATTTTTCGGATGATATGTTTTTCGGAGACAGAGACAATGCATATGTAACATTTAAAAACGGAATGTATGATGAAGGTTGGCGTCAGACGTGGGGCGGACTGTATGTCGGAATCCGCGATGCTTCTACCTTTATCTATAATATCGATATTAATAAAGAACTGAATCGGGAAGAGATTGCCGATTATAAGGCACAGGCTCGTTTTTTACGCGCTTATTATTACTGGCTGTTACTCCGTAAATATGGTCCGATACCGTTGTTGCCGGAAAAGGGGCTTGATTATACGGATAGTTATGAAGATCTGGCCCGTGCGCGGAATACTTACGAAGAGTGTGCCGAATATATTTCGGGTGAATTAGCCTTGGCAGCTCATGACCTGCCGTTACGCAGAGATAATCGTAACATAGCCCGTCCGACACGCGGAGCTGCTTTGGCGGCCCGGGC
This sequence comes from Bacteroidales bacterium, assembly GCA_036649595.1. Lineage (GTDB taxonomy): Bacteria > Bacteroidota > Bacteroidia > Bacteroidales > JAUNSR01 > JAUNSR01. The sequence continues at coordinate 889 of JAVWBH010000007.1, read as the reverse complement.
AAAGGTGTTGTTGTTTGCTGCCAGCCCGTTGGCAAATGGCAATAATGATGATTTTGCGGCCAAACTGGTAGACGATACCGGCAAACGACTGCTGTCGGACGTATACGACGAAGTAAAATGGGCGAAGGCTGCCGCTGCTGCAAAAGATGTGATGAAACTGGATGTATATCATTTATATACGGCTCCTTTTCAGGCAGAAGATGTAAGTAAGGCGAAACCGAAAACTATCATACCTCCTTATGACGCCCGTTATTCGGATAAGAATTTTCCGGATGGATGGAAAGACATTGACCCGTTTGAGTCTTATCGCTCGCTTTTCAATGGCGATGTACAGGCTAATGCGAATCCGGAACTGATTTTTACACGCGGGGTGAATCAGGACTCAGAAGGCATTGAGATTTTGGTAATGCACCAGGTTCCTTATTCTGCCGGCGGATGGAATACGCATGGTGTTTCGATGAAGCAGGGAGATGCCTATTATACCAACGACGGGAAAGATATCCCCGGAAAAGATGATTATTTCGGTCAGGGAGGAAATACGGAGCGTGTATCGGGATACGTTACAGAAGAAGATGTAAAAGAGGGGCGTTATAAGCCGCTCCCGCAGGGTGTTTCTTTGCAATATGCAAACCGCGAACCTCGTTTCTATGCCTCGATCGCGTATAACGGAAGTATCTGGGAAATGATTTCGGCCGAGCGTGAAGATGATCGTTACCGCCAGTTCTGGTATTATCGCAACTATCCGGACGGAAAACAGGCCTCTGCACCCGCCTTCCATATCCGTACCGGATTAGGGGTGAAGAAATATTACAATCCGGAAGATTCATTTATTCGCGATACAAAAAGCCGCCGCATTCCAAAGCCGGAACCGGCCATCCGTTATGCCGAA
>JAVWBH010000006.1:16356-24389 GCA_036649595.1 Bacteroidales bacterium | reverse complement strand
GTTTGCTAAGTCTTTTGCTTCGTCGGCAGTGAAATCACCTGTAATAGAAGAGCGTCCGCCTGTAATCTCATCGTTAACACGAGGAGCAGAGTAAACGACATCGTCGAGAACGATAGCTACACATTTGCCGATATTTTCTTTTGTCAGACGAGCCCACACTTTCGCACCTTCCTGGTTCATCGCCATGCTGATTTCGAAAGAGTTTGTGTGCTGCTGGAAGTCTTCGCGGGCATCGGTGATTACGTCACCTTCAAGTGCCGGACGACCGTTACGACCAGTTTGTTTTAAAGCATATAACTGATAGATCTGCTCTTTGTCATCCATTGCTTTTACAGACCAGCGTAAAACAAGGTTACGAGGTAAAAGATCACGTACCTGTTTTGTGTTCAGCATCGCGTTGATCGCCGCTGTATCCGGATAAGCTGCATAACCTACAACTGGTCCAGGAGCGATACGACCCTGATACTGGTTTACCTGAAGTTTAGCAAACAAAGGATATTCTTTTTCCCAAGCTTCCTGATTCTGTAAGTCAGCATCGGCACCTTTCAATGCTTCGATTTCTTTTGCAAGAGAGTCGGTAGAAGAAACGATTTCAGTTGCTTCATCTGCCAGTTTTTCGGCTGCCTCATCTGCTTTTGCTTCTGCTGCAGGCGTTTCTTTTGCCTGATTAGCCGCAATTACCTGATTGGCTGCGATTAGTTGCTGATAGATTTCAGAAAGTTCATATGTTTCCCAAAACTCAAGATTTGCGCTACCCTGAAGTAGTTTACGAACACGGGCAGGTTCTTTTACACCCGGAAGTTCAATCAGGATACGTCCGTCTTTATCCATGCGCTGGATATTCGGAGCAACTACCCCGAAACGGTCGATACGGGTACGAAGTACGTTGAAAGAGTTGCTGATAGCATCGTCTGTTTCTGCTTTCAACACTTTTATTACTTCGTCGTTCGAACTGTTAGGTGTAATCTTGTCTTTCAGCTGGAATGTGCTGAAGATCGCAGATAACCGTACGTTCGGATCCAGTTTTTTGTACTCGTTGAAGAACAACGTCATGTAATCTTCATTGCTGGTGTTCTGGCGCTTTGTAGCGGCAGCTAACGCTTTGTTGAAGTTTTCATCCGGGTTGTTATCCGACAATGACTTAAGAACATCTGCAACAGAGATCTCAAGGATCACGTTCATACCACCTTTTAGGTCCAATCCCAATCCGATCTGCATCTCGCGGGTTTCTTTGAACGTATAGTTCAACCAAACCTTTTCCGTCGCGATTGAATCAAGATAATAATTTTGTTTCGCGACATCTCCACCTGCGTATTCTACTGCTTTCTTGTTGTAGTAGCTTGTTACAGCTGAGAAAGAAAGGTAAAACAAACACACCAGGGTGAGTAATATCGCAAAAACTTTTACAAATCCTTTGTTTTGCATCTTATTACTACTTTATGATTTTAGATTAATTTAATTTACAGTTTTTATTAAGGTGCAAATATAGATTTTTTTTCAATTATTGTAGCAATATAAAATATTAATTTACTATTGTAAGGGCTCGGTTACTCCTTTTCGGTCAAATTTTTACAGATGGGAGATAATATTCCGATTTTAAGAAAACAGTTTTTACCTCACACGTAGATTTTCTTATCTTTACGCCTTAAAATAGTTCATAACTTATGAAGTTCTGTAAAAATCGAATTATACTGCATCTGTTTTATTCTGTAATGGTGATTGTCACCGGGTTGACTCTTTATGCGTGTGCCAATATGGCACGTCCGGGGGGCGGTCCGTATGATGAAGAGCCGCCTGTGTTTGTCCGGAGTAAGCCTACGCCGGAAGCTACTCGTGTGAAGGGGCAGAAAATTGAAATTATTTTCAATGAGAATATCAAGCTTGAGAAGCCTTCCGAAAAAGTGGTGGTGTCGCCGCCTCAAATGGGTATGCCCATTGTAAAATCAAATGCCCATACGGTAACAGTGGAGTTGCAGGATTCGCTTTTGCCGAATACGACTTATACCATTGAATTTGGTGATGCTATTCAGGATAACAATGAGGGTAATCCGTTGAAAGACTTTTCATTTGCTTTTTCGACAGGAGATGTGATTGACACACTCCAGATTTCGGGTACGGTATTGAATGCCGCCGATCTTGAGCCAATTACCGGAATGTATGTCGGATTACAGCCTGATCTGGCTGATTCTGCTTTCTTAAAGAAACCTTTTGTGCGTATTGGCAAGACCAATGAATTGGGCAAATTTTATATCCGTAACATCACTCCGGGGTCTTATAAGGTTTATGGATTGAAGGATGTCAATAATAATTACATGTTTGATATTCCGAATGAGGATATTGCTTTTATGGATTCGATCATCATTCCTTCTGCGGATGTAAAACTGCACCGTGATACGGTATGGCGTGACTCTCTTACAATCGATACGATACGGATCATGGATGTAACCCATTTTTATCCCGACGATCTGGTATTGCTTTCCTTTAACGAGAATAAGAAGAACGTTTATTTTGAAAGAGCCGAGCGGTTACAGAAAAATAAGGTTACCCTTTATTTTAGTGCTCCGGAAGACAGTTTGCCGGAAATTAAAGGCCTCAATTTCGATGCCCGGGACTGGGCGCTGATTGAAAAATCGCCGATGAATGATACGGTAAGTTACTGGATCAAAGATTCTCTTATTTATCAGATGGATACGCTGAAACTGAGTGCTACCTATCTGTATACGGATACGCTTAATAACCTGGTTCCGAAAACGGATACGCTCGAGTTGTTTGTGAAAGGATTAAAGAAACAACTTGCGAAAATTGCCGCCGACAATAAAAAGAAAAAGAAAAAAGGGGAAGAGGCTGATTCTGTGAAAATACAATACCTGTTGGTGAAAGATCAGATAGCCTCGGCTTTAGAGATCGGTACGCGTCCGCGTATCCGGTTTGATGAGCCTATCCTCGGGTTTGCGCCGGGTTCGGTGCGTCTGGAGCTTAAGAAGGATTCGGTTTATGTGCTTCAGCCTTCTGAAATCGTGCCGGTACCGGGTACTTTACGCGAATATGAATTGAAAGCAAAACTGATTCCTGGATCAGAGTACGAGATGACAATCGATTCGGCCGCAATTGTCGGCTTATACGGTTTACATAATAATACGTTTACGAAAACATTTAAGGTCAAAACCGTAGAAGAGTATGGTAACTTGCTTTTCTCGGTAGCCGGCGTGAAGGATTCTGCATTCGTTGAACTGCTCGACAGCAAGGATGTGGCGATTGCTTCTGCTCCGGTTAAAAACGGAGAGGCGAAATTTATTCATGTCAAACCGGGAACTTATTATGCCCGAATTGTGTTAGATAAAAACGGAAATGGAAAATTCGATACGGGAAATTATGCGGAAAAACGTCAGCCAGAGGAAGTTCACTATTTTTCAGAACCGCTTAATTTGCGGGCTAACTGGGATGTTAAGCAAGAGTGGGATTTATATGCGAAGCCGTTGATTAAGCAGAAGCCATTGGAGATTACCAAAAACAAACCGAAAGAAGATACGAAAAAGCATGAGCAAAGAAATAAAGATCAACAGAACAATAACCAGTTTGGCGGATCAAATCAAAACGGAGGTAACAACCAGTATGGGGGAAATAACCAGTACGGAGGAGGTTCTTTCTCAGGCGGCTCACCGATGCGTCGATAAAAAGAAAAGGGCTGTTCGGTTATTTATTGTAGGATTGGCGGCAGTATTCTTGCTGCCATTCCGGTTAATGGCGGCTGACCCTGAGATTCCGTTTGTGCCGGGAGAAACTCTTTGTTATGATATTTACTATCATTGGGGCATTATCTGGAAAAAGGCGGCACAGGGAACTCTGCATGTAAAGGAGGCGAATTATAAAGGAGAAGCTGCTTACAAGATGAAATTATCATGTAAGACTCTCAGTTTTGCGGATAAGATTATGCCCGTACGCGATACGCTAAACTCCTATACTACCCGAAAATTAGTACCTCTCTACTATGATAAGATTGCCAATGAAGGGAATCATAAGTCGAAAGACTGTCTTGAATATCACCGTAAGGGCGAAAAGACAGGCGGTAAAGTAACCCTCTACCGCCGCAACCGACCTCCCCACGATACTACGTTATGGGTAAACGGCCCTGCATTCGACATGCTTTCTGTATTTTATTATTTACGCATGGTTGATTTGCATCAGTTCAAGATGTATCAGAATATCAACTTGCCTATCTTTACCGGGCGTAAGGTGATTACCATGAATGTTAAATACATGGGACGTACATTGATTACGTTACGCAACAAAAAACAATATCCTGCCATCCGGCTTAATCTTAGCTTTTTGAATGATAATAATCTGAAAGACGAAGATCCTCCCATTGAAGTATGGCTTAGCGACGATAGCCGCAAAATACCTTTAAAGGTAGAGGGTAAACTTCCGCTGGGAAGTTTGCAGGCGGAATATTGCGGGAATTAAGATCTAAAAGTGTTATTTGTTTTAATTATAAGATTCTTATAGAATATATCTGTTTCATGACCCATTCATCATCATTATCTCCTTCAGATCAACCCCTGCTATCTGTTGTTATACCGGTTTATAATGTTGGACAATATCTTCCGCGTTGTCTGGATTCTGTTACAAAACAGACTTATCCCAATTTGGAAATTATTGTAGTCAATGACGGAAGTACCGACAATTCGGCTGCAATTATAGCTGATTTCGCATTTGCCGATCCCCGCGTGAAAGTTGTTGATAAAAAAAATGGCGGATTAGTTAGTGCCCGGAAAGCGGGTCTTGAGGTAGCTACGGGAAAATATATCCATCATCTGGACGGAGATGATTACATCGAGTATGATGCTTATCAGCGATTGGTGGAGAAAGCGGAGGAAACAAATGCCGATTTATTACTTTTTCCTTTTCTGTTTGATCAGGGAAACGCCGAACGGAATGCGTTGTCGCGTCCTTATTTGCAGCCCCGTTATACGTGTGTTGAATTCTTAAAGGCTTGTTATACGGAAAATGGTTATTTTGCCGTTTGGCATTATATTCATAAAAGATCTCTTTATGATAATGAGATAGATTTCAACCTGAACTTGTCAATGGGCGAAGATGCTTATCTTACTACGCAGTTGGCTTATTATGCGCAGAATATTGTAAGTATGGGGGGAGAGCCGTTGCTACATTATATTTTGCGTCAGGATTCGATTTCAAATAAAGGCTTCTCAAAAAAAATGATAAGTGACTTTTTGCTTTATCCGGATCTGATTGACCGGTTTCTCAAAGAAACCCCGGTATATACTGCTCTTGAAAGGGATATTGCTTCTATCCGGATCCATTCATGGAATAATATCATTCATGCCGGTTATTTGGCTAATATACGCACCTATAGCCGGGATGCGATGGTGTTGTATCAAAAATATCCCGACTTGAAGAAGCAACGCTCTACCAAAACTTATTACAAACTCTATTATCTTTATCATTTGAATCCGCTATTCGGATACATTTACGCGCTTTATTACAAAAGAAAAGGTAAAATAATAAGCCAGAAGATATAATATATAGATATGATTATTTGTCGTTTACAGGGAGGGTTAGGGAATCAGATGTTACAATATGCCTGTGCCCGTTCTTTATCTTTGCTCACTAAGAAAAAATTGCTTTTAGATTTGTCTTTTCTAAATGACCGCTCAATAGCCGGAATCACTTTGCGTCATTATGAACTAGCTTGTTTTCGGGCAGATATTCAGATAGCTACACCCAAAGATATCCGGCGAATAGTTGCTCCTTATGGCCATACCGGCAATGGTTTTTTGCAGCGCAAAGAACGGAAGTTGTATAAGCATTGGCGTAAAATATCCAATCAGAAAATTATTGCAGAAAAATGTGCTCACATTTATGATGAAGATGTGTTTTCTGATTTAGATAAGTGGGGATATTTTATGCAGGGGTACTTTTTTTCTTATCGTTACTTCGAGCAATTCAGAGATGTAATTCTAAATGATTTTACTCCCAGGGAGCTCTCTGGGGCAGCGAATGATTATGTGGCACAAATCAAAAGCATCCCGCATACGTGTAGCATTCATATCCGTAGGGGCGATTATGTTACGAATCAGTCTGCAAATGCATTTCATGGACTTTGTTCATTAGATTATTACCGGCAGGCGATAGCATTGATTCTTGAGAAACAGCCGGAAACTACGTTCTATTGTTTTTCGGATGATATCTCCTGGTGTAAAGAAAACTTACATGACACGGGTGCAAAGATTCTTTTTGTGAACAGGCATGATGATACCCGTAATTTTGAAGATCTGGTTTTAATGAGTCATTGCTCCGATAATATTATTGCCAACTCTACCTTTAGTTGGTGGGGAGCGTGGCTGAATCAAAATCCGTCGAAACAGGTTATTGCCCCCCGAAATTTATTTGCAGATAAAACAATCTCTACAGTAGATATTTATCCTCCTGAGTGGATTCTGCTTTAACTCTTTATTCGAAGCTTTTTAAGAAACTCAGCCATTGTTTGGTAACCTGCTCTACAGTATAACGATTAGCAGACTCAATGACTCTTGATTGCATTGACTTTAATAAGGCCGGATCTGACATTATTGATTGTAAAGCCTTTACATATTCTGCGGTATCAAAAGGCTTGATTAAGAATCCGTATTTATTATCCGGTGAGATTATCTCTTCAATCCCAGCACAGCAGTTGAAAGCAATTGGGATAACGCCATGCGCCTGCGCCTCTGTCAGGACTAAAGGCCAGCCTTCATAAGAAGATGTCATGCAAAGTACAGAAGCGTGTTCGTATATCTGTGTCGTATTTGTTTGATATCCCATAAATTCAACCCGTTTCAGATTAAGTTGTTGAGAAAGCCGGATGAGGTTTTCTTTTTCTTCACCATCTCCGTAAATCAATAAACTCCAATCCGGGTGTTGCTGATAGAGTTTCTGCCAGATGTAAAGTAGCCGGTCTACACGTTTATCTGCAAAAGTAAGGCGTCCGACAAAAACCAGCTGTTTCTTTTTTTCTTTGATTTCCGTTGGCGGATTCATGATCGGATTCGTTAGAACCGTTATTTTTGACTTTCCGCGTTCTATCCCTATTTTTCTACAGATTTCCTGAGCATAGGCTTCGCACAGAACCGTATAAGAATCTACCTCGTCATATCGCAGTTTGTAGCTGTTATAGACTTTCTTTTTCAAATAATGAGGGAGTTTGTATTTCGGTGCTCTGAATAATAGCCACTCAATCCGTTTGCCCAGCGATTTATGGCTGGCATGTTCTCCTGCCGTAATCTTTGCTGTTATTTCCCAGAAAGGCATGCTGTGATGCGAATATACGACCTTACAGTTTGTCTCTTTCCGGATACGGGGAAGGTAGTTTAATACGAGTCCGGGACAAATAAACAGATCGATCTGGTTTTTGTTGATCTGGTCAATGATAAAATCCGCACTTTCCCGGCTGTAAACAGACGTCGGCGTTTGCTGAAGAATAATCGATTTATCTTTTAAGCAGAGTTTATCTGCCTCAATTTTTTCCGCAAACAAATAAATTTGATAGCCTATTTTAACCAGTTCGTCGGATATGTGTGTGGTGATTTTCTCTGCTCCTCCACAAGGGAAATTGATATGTATAAAAGCGATTTTCTTTATAAGCATATTTGGGAATTTTAAAGCAATAGCTACTGGACAAATTTATAACTTTGACTTCGAAATTAGTAATAACAAGTGTGACTGCCAAGTCTCTTATAAAAGATAATAAAAAAGCTGACTGATGAATTATTTTCCTCTTGAGAAAAAGGATACTCATATTTTCCGGATAGGTATTGATGCCGGTTTTTTTTCAGAGTATAATAATATGATATTGGCTTATTTATACTGTAAAGAGAATAATATTAATTTCTCTCTCTATTCGGAATACGCCAACTTTGCTTTTGATAAAGGATGGGAAGATTATTTTCTCCCATTTTGTCCGAAAGAAACCGATCCGATTCATAGCCGGATTAATATTCGGGGACATCATAAAATGTCAGGGATAAATAAGATAC
>JAVWBH010000006.1:9330-16346 GCA_036649595.1 Bacteroidales bacterium | reverse complement strand
TTTTAAATTGCGGCATCCGAAGGTTTCTCTTACCCAGGATTACTGGTTTAGATATAGGAACTGGGATTTTGCTTCGCAAGTTTTCGGGCGTGATCGGCTTGATTTACAAACGGCGACCGGACAGCTAATCAAGGAAACCTGGCGTTATAATGATCAAACTCAACAAGAAATTAATGCGCGGATAGCATCCCTCAATCTCCCCGAACACTATGTGGGTGTTCATATTCGGGGTGGAGATAAATTTACGGAAGCGAGATTAATGGAAATCAACTTATATGTTGAGAAGATAGAATCGCTCTCCGATATCAAATCTGTATTTGTGCTCACCGATGATTATCGTATTATGGAGTCTTTGAAGGAGATGCGTCCTGAGTGGAACTTATATACTTTGTGCAGGCCCGAAGAGCAAGGCTATTTTCATGATCAGTTCGAACGAGTTGATTTAGATCAACGTAAAGAAGATCATTTGAAGTTGTTTTCTTCCATTGAGGCTATTGCAAACGCATCTTTATTTGTAGGCACTTATACCTCTAATCCCGGAATGTATTTAGGAATGAGGTTGGGTAATGAACGTTGTTTCGGTGTTGATGCTGACAAGTGGTTATTGATGTGGTAATATATCCAATAAGATAAAAGAAGGACGGGTTTGAGATATTTCTTAAACCCGTCCTTCTTTCTTTTATTCTAAGATCTTATTTTTTAAGCTTCCATTCGGCGCCTTCTTTTCCGTCTTTAATTTCAAACCCTATTTCCGAAAGTTTATTTCGGATCATATCTGAGGTAGCCCAATCTTTGTTTGCTTTTGCCTGTTGGCGCAATTCAAGCATCAGATCGACCACTTTGCCATAGGCCTCGTTGTTGTCGGATGCAGCGGCTGTTTCGTTTTTCAATCCGAGGATATCAAACATGAACAGCTCCATGGTAGCCTTTAAATCAGCCAGGTCTGCCGCGCTGATCGTATCATTTCCGGCAAGTACGCGGTTGATAATTGATGCGCACTCAAACAGATGAGAAATAACAATCGGAGAATTCAGGTCGTCATTCATCGCATCGTACATTTTCTGACGCAAAGGAGCAATCTCAACAGTTGATTTTTCAGCAGGCGTAATTTTTTCGAGGTTCGCATATGCCTCCATTAATCGGTTGAGCCCTTTTTCAGCTGCCTGTAATGCTTCATTGCTGAAGTCTACCGTACTGCGGTAATGAGCCATCAGAATGAAGAAGCGGATTGTCATCGGGCTGTATGCTTGTGCCAAAGCCGGATGATCGCCGGTGAAAAACTGATCGAGCGTAATGAAATTGCCCAGTGATTTCCCCATTTTCTGTCCGTTGATGGTAATCATGTTATTGTGCATCCAGTAGTGTACACACTCATGTCCCTGAGCAGCTACCGACTGGGCGATCTCACATTCATGGTGAGGGAAGAGCAAGTCCATTCCGCCCCCGTGAATATCAAATTCTTCACCCAGGTATTTCTGTCCCATTGCCGAACATTCAAGATGCCATCCCGGAAAACCGTCGCTCCATGGTGAAGGCCAGCGCATGATGTGTTCGGGAGATGCTTTTTTCCATAGCGCAAAGTCGAAACTGTTGCGTTTCTCCTGCTGGCCGTCTAATTCGCGGGTTGTATTCAACAGCTCGTCGACGTTCCGCCCCGACAGTTTGCCATAATGGTGTGACTTATTGTATTTCTCAACATCGAAGTAAACAGAGCCGTTGCTTTCATAGGCGAATCCGGCCTCTTCGATTTTCTTTACATATTCAATCTGCTCGATGATATGGCCCGATGCATGCGGTTCGATGCTTGGCGGAAGTACGTTTAATGCTTCCATCGCTTTGTGATAGCGGTTCAGATAATACTGAACTACCTCCATCGGCTCTAATTCCTCTAAACGAGCTTTCTTCGCGATCTTATCTTCACCCTGGTCAGCATCGTTTTCCAGATGGCCCACATCCGTAATATTCCGGACATATCTGACTTTGTATCCGATATGTTGCAGGTAACGGAATAACAGGTCGAACGTAATGGCAGGACGTGCATGTCCCAAATGCCCGTCACCATAGACTGTAGGTCCGCAAACATACATTCCTACATGACCGGGATGATGAGGCACAAACTCTTCCTTCTTACGGTCGAGCGTATTATAGATGGTAAGTTTTTGTGATATCATAATGATAAAATTTATTATTAATAAAAGATGCAATGCGTCAGATATTTTCAATCAGTCCGTCGCGCATGTGAATAACCCTGTCTGACATTCCCGAAAGCGATTCGTCGTGTGTGACAATAACGAATGTCTGATTCAATTCCTTTCGCAAATCAAAAAACAGCCGGTGCAATTCAAGCTTATTGGCCGAATCGAGACTTCCCGAGGGCTCGTCGGCAAATACTACGGCAGGAGCGTTGATCAGTGCGCGTGCTACGGCAACCCGTTGCTTTTCTCCTCCCGAGAGTTCGGCCGGCTTATGCTTCATGCGGTCGCTCAGTTGCAGATAGTCGAGAATCTCTTTGGCCCGTTTTTCGGCCTGGGAGGTTTTCGTTTTAGCTATCAATGCAGGAATCATCACATTTTCAAGAGCGGTAAACTCCGGAAGCAGTTGGTGAAACTGGAAAACAAAGCCGATGTTCTTATTCCGGAAAGCGGACAGTTCTTTTTCCCGTAATTTATGAATCGGGGTTCCGTTAAATACGATCTCGCCGGTGTCTGGTTTATCCAACGTTCCGAGGATCTGAAGCAGGGTTGTTTTTCCGGCTCCGCTTTTTCCAACGATAGATACGATCTCTCCCGGGTTGATGGTCAGGTCAATCCCTTTTAAAACGGGTAGTGAACCGAAGCTTTTCGTGATGTTCGAGGCTTGAATCATATTTCTTTTTAAAGTTTACGTATTACATACGATGCCAGAAAGCATCCGAAGATGGCCGGCATATACGAAATGGTTCCGACAGTCGATTTTTTATTTCGTTCGTTTTCTGTCAGGAGCACCGCTTTACGGTCGGGTGCTTCGGTAGAGAAAACAACCGGAATCCCTTTGCGTACCCCAAGTTTAGCAAGCCTTTTACGTACGGCTTTTGCCAGTGTACATTCGCGCGTATCCGAAATGTCGGCCAGTTTCACTTGCGACGGGTCGATACGGGCGCCTGCTCCCATAGAGGAAATGATCTTTATCTTACGCTTTTTGGCAGCAAGCATCAGATGTACCTTCGGGCTTAGCGTGTCGATCGCATCGACAATGAAATCATACTGGTGGTTATCGAGTAGCTGATCGGTAATTTCGTCATGTAAAAATTCATGCCGATACTCCAGCTTTAATTCCGGATTAATGTCAAGCAGTCGTTTGGCCAGGATATCTACCTTTTTTTGTCCTACCGTACTATGCCGTGCTACCAGCTGACGGTTGATATTTGATAAATTTACCACATCGCCGTCAACAATCGTTATATGACCCACACCTGCACGGCAAATCATTTCAGCCGCATAAGCTCCGACGCCACCTACTCCTACAATCAATACCTGAGCATTGCGTAGTCGTTCTACTTTTTCTTCTCCCATCAGGAGTAAGGTTCTTTCCAGCCAATTTTCCACTTTAGTTATATTTAGAGAATACAAATGTATGAATTTGTTGTTTTAAAGTAGGTTATTAAGATCGGATTTCTATATTTGCAGAGTCCTAAACAATTAAAAATAAAAAAGGTATGAAGAAAATTATTCTCTCCGTAATGATGGTTTTCGCATTAGCAACAGCAACAACTTATGCCCAAGCTCCGGCTAAAGGCTGCGGAGGCTGCAAAACTGAATGTACTGCACAGCAGAAAGCTACGTGTCAGAGTACAGATGCGAAGAAGGATGGCAAAGATAAAAAAGATAAAAAAGCGGAATGTACAAAGAAAGAGTGTCCTAAAACAAAGGCCGATTGCTCTAAAGAAAAGCAAAACTGTCCGAAGGATGCTAAGAAGCCGGCTTGTTGTAAAAAAGAAGCTGAAAAGAAATAAGACGGCATTTCACTCGCCGCTATTTAGCAGGTGAGCTGTAAAATGTTGATAAAAAATGAATAACCCGTATAAGGAATCGATATCTTATACGGGTTATTTTTGTATTAATTATTCAGCTTATTGCATGATTAGCTTCAGGTGCTTTGTCTGAATACGGGCAGCCAGCCATTCTTTCAGTTTTAGGGTCTCTTCCTCGGTAATTTTTTTGTCTGTAGATACGATGGCCAGCGTAACCGGAGCCAGGCGCATTGAATCCAATTGACTGGCATATGTGTTTGCTACCGCCAGAGATACTACCTGAGGGAAGATGATCTTGATTTCAGGCGCGATCACCATTCCGATAGAATCCAGTCGTTGATAACCCATCAGGTTTAGCTGAAGGGAGTCGATTTCCTTTTTCTGACGGTCGAGCATCGTCTGATTATGTTTCAATAAATCCTGCATAATGGTGCTGTTGAGCACTTGTTCATTCATAGAGGCCCCCGGAGTATATCCTTGTACCACCTGTAGCTTCATGTCATTTAATCCGTAAAATGGCATTTTTGAGCTGATGATATTGATGGAATCTTGTGGGATATTTTGGCCAATGAGTGAAATCTCAAGGATCTTTTGTTTATTCTTCAAGATAACCTGTTTATTCAATACCTGAGTTTCTGGAAAGTCAAACTGCTGTGTAACGAAACTCTGTACTTGTGTTTGCTGTATGTTGTCTTTTAGTATTTTATAGGTAATATAGATACTAGGCATTGCTGTGAGCAATACCAAAACACTGATCCAGTTGACCAGCCGTTTACGCTTTTTATCGTCCTGTGATGGCTTTTTTGGCAATTTCAGGATACGCACTCCGAGCCAGGTCGCAAATCCGATATAAACACAGTTGATCATATACAGATAAAATGCGCCGAAGAAGAAATTCCACTGAGCTGTAGCCAGCCCATAACCGCTGGTACACAACGGCGGCATTAATGCGGTTGCGATGGCAACCCCGGGAATCACATTTCCTTTTTCTTTACTTCCGGTTGCGATAATACCTGCCATACCGCCAAAAAAGGCGATCAATACATCATAGATTGTCGGAGTAGTACGCGCCAACAATTCGGAGCGGGCTTCATCGATCGGAGATATCAGGAAATAAAGACAAGAGGTAAGCATCCCGAAAAGAGTAGCTACTGCCAGGTTCTTGAATGAGCGTTTGATTAAGTCCAGATCCACGACACCCAGCCCCAGGCCGATACCCATAATCGGGCCCATTAGAGGCGAAATTAGCATCGCACCGATAATAACCGGAATGGAGTTCATATTTAGCCCGAGTGATGCGACAAAGATAGCGAAGATCAGTACCCAGAGATTGGTACCCTTAAACTCAATCCCGCCGGCTATCGCGTCATATGTCTGAGTATTGGAAATTTTATCCCGGTTCAGATCCAGAAAAGCCTTAACGGTGCTTTTTACTTTCTGGTACAAGAGTTCAATATTCATGGATTATCGGATTAATTTGTTGATAAATGGAATCTCCTTTAAAGGCAAATCTTTTTTTATAACAATGAATGAATAAATAAAGATTAAACTTAATCGAAATAAAAACAGCCAGATTGTAGATGATATCGGTACAAAAATACCAGCCCCGAATAGTACTATCGTCAAAGAGAAATAAACAAGGGCGTTTTTAACTTCATACCGGATCGGATAATATTTTTGACCGAAATAATAAGAAGCCGACATCATTAATAAATAAACGGTAAATGCAGTCCAGGCACATGCCATATATCCAAAATGAGGTACCAGTAAAATATTCATGACGATGGTCAGGATACATCCTGATACAGAAAAATAAGCTCCCCACCGGGTTTTGTCTGTGAGTTTGTACCAAAATGAAAGGTTGAAGAATATTCCGAAGAAGAACTCTGCCATCATAACGATCGGCACAACTGCCAGACCGCTAAAATATTCGGGGTGTATATGGCGTGCCACCACCGGAATTTCGGGTAAGAACCCAATCAATAATCCAACCGAAAGGAAGATGAACAGGCCGAAAATGATAAAATATTTCATGGCCTGGATATAGGCTTGCTTATTGTCTGCATTCCGGTGTTTGCCGAAAACAAACGGTTCGTAAGCAAACCGAAAGGCCTGGATAAACATGATCATCACAACGGCGAATTTGTAATTCGCACCATAAATACCCAATTGGCTTTTAGCTGTTTCCGCGTCTTCTACCAACATTGGGAACAGAATCTTATCGGCAGTCTGGTTGATGATACCGGCTACGCCGAGAATCAGCAGCGGGAAAGAGTAGCGCAGGATTTGAATCCACAATTTTTTGTCGAACCGAAAGCCGGTACCGACCAACTGGGGTATCAGTCCGGTCATCATAAATGCGCTGGCAATCAGATTGGAAAGTACGATATAAAATACTCCGCTTTTTTCGGGCTGATATACCAGGGATGTCAGTGTCGGATTTGTATGGTACAAAACAGGACACAAAACAAGGAAAAACAGGTTGAGGCTGATATTCAGAAATACGAACAAGAGTTTGATAGAGGCAAACCGCAGAGGCCTTTTTTCGTAACGCAAAAGAGCGAAAGGAAGTGACGATAATACATCAATGGCTATCACAATTGCCATCATGCCGAGGTATTCTTCTTGTCCGGCAAATCCCATTGATGTCGCGAGCGGGTTCAGAAACAGGAAGATGAGAACCAGAAATAAGGCGGTAGTGCCCCATAATGATCCCATACAGGTACTGTAAACCAGCTTCGGATCACTATGCTCTTCTTTATTGGCAAATCTGAAAAAGCCTGTTTCCAGGCCGTATGTAAGAAATACTAACAGTAAAGCGGTCCAGGCATAAAGCTGGGTTACTTCACCAAATTCATAGTCATTTACTTTAACTACGTATAATGGTACCAGTAGCCAGTTTAATAACTTCCCGATAATGGAGCTAAGGCCGTATAGCGCGGTGTCCTTAGCCAGGCTTTTCATTCCTGCCATAATGTGAAATGGTTTTTCTCTGTTTTCTTTAAAA
>JAVWBH010000006.1:0-9320 GCA_036649595.1 Bacteroidales bacterium | reverse complement strand
GGGCTTTGTAACGTCCTAGGTGTTTATAGGCCAGCTCGGTTACTTCGCGTCCGCGCGGCGTGCGTTTGATAAATCCTTCTTTGATCAGGAACGGCTCATAAACCTCTTCGAGCGTACCCGGATCTTCGCCCAAAGCTGTGGCTATGGTTGTCAGTCCTACCGGACCTCCGCGGAATTTATCAATGATAATAGATAAGATCTTATTATCTACTTCATCCAGCCCGTATTGGTCAATATTTAAAGCCTCAAGTGCATATCGGGCAATCTCAATGTCTATTTTTCCGTTTCCTTTTACTTGGGCAAAGTCGCGTACACGACGTAGCAGGGCATTCGCAATACGGGGCGTACCGCGGCTTCGTAATGATATTTCGATGGCCGCTTCTTCGGTACAGGCAACTCTGAGAATGCCTGCCGACCGCCCGACAATGCCTGCCAGGACATGATTATCGTAATACTCCAGGTGTGAGTTGATTCCGAAACGGGCCCGTAAGGGTGCCGTCAGCAAACCGCTTCGCGTAGTGGCTCCGACCAGGGTAAACGGATTCAGGTCGATCTGGATAGAGCGGGCGCTGGGCCCTTTGTCTATCATGATGTCGATGCGGTAATCCTCCATGGCAGAATACAGGTATTCTTCCACTATGGGACTAAGCCGGTGAATCTCATCAATAAATAATACGTCATTAGGTTCGAGACTGGTTAGCAGTCCGGCCAGATCACCCGGTTTGTCGAGCACGGGGCCGGAGGTAACTTTAAACCCGACCCCCAGTTCATTGGCAATAATATTTGAAAGGGTCGTTTTTCCTAGTCCGGGAGGTCCGTGCAGCAGCACGTGATCGAGAGCCTCGGCCCGCATACGCGCTGCCATAACGAAAATACGCAGGTTCTCAACAATCTTATCCTGACCGCTGAAGTCTTCGAATCGTAATGGGCGGAGTGCTTTTTCAATATCTCTTTCCGGTTCTTCCGGTTGATAATCCCGGATATCAAAATTTTGATCCATGTATCTGTTTTTTTCTTCTGCAAATGTAGTTTATTTCGCCGGAACAGGCTTTCTGTCTTTGCTCCATTCTCCTCCTTTGAAATAAAAGATGAGCGAGCCCACGATAATGAGCATTCCGGCTACCGTGCTGAAAGTAGGATATTCGCCCGGGAGCATGATCCAACTTAGAATCGCGCCCAGGATCGGATTGATCAGGCGGCACATATTGATTTCAGAAACCTTTGTTCCTTTGCTTTGCAATGCGATAAACCAGAAGTTAAAGGCAAACAGGGATACAAAAACCAGGATTCCCAGACTGCTGTAAAAGCCTGCCGGCAGTCCGATAAACGAATGGTATCCCTCGGTGGCAACTCCGACCGAATAAATCAATAATCCGCCGAAGAACATCTGTACGGCATTCAAAAATATCGGATTTACTTTTCCTTTATCTTCGGAAATCGTGATAGCCGAATATCCCTGGAAAATGATATTCAGGAATAACAGCAGAATACCAATACAACCTTTCCAGTCGAGGGGCTGCCCGTTTGCGCCAATACCGATGATGAGTAAGAGTCCGATGAGGCTGATGGCCATGCTCAATATTTTATGGCGGTTGAGTTTATCGTTGCGGGCGATGAAATGGGCAAGCAATACATTTATAAGCGGAGTCATCCCCATGATAATGGATGAAACGGCACCACTTACAAAATCGACGCCGAAATAAAAGGCCGAGTATCCCAGAAACATATTGATGAGAATAAGATTCAGGAATAACTTACGGTGTTGCATGATTTCGCTCCACATTCCCCGATGCCAGCTATAGGCAAGTAAGAGAATACCTACGGAGGTGAATCGCAGCCCCGCAAAGTTCATAGGTGTCATATCGTAGCTTAATCCTTGTTTAATAAACGGATTTACGATAGCCCATAAGATAGAAGCCATAATCGCGTAAACTAATCCATTTGTCTGTTTCTTTTCCATTTCTGTTTCTTTTGATTTTGAATGCTAAAATGATTCCGTTTTTATAAAGTTGCAAAAGTACCCCTTTCTGTTCTGTTTCCCATGTCTAAATAGGGGTATCTATAAAAAAAGCTCCTTGCCGTTCGATATGCAAGGAGCCTTTGGTTATGGTTGTTCTTTTATTAGAGCAATAGTTTTGACATTAATCTGCCAAGGGGTTCTGACAGCGAGTAAGCATGAAAGATTCGCTTCATTCTTTTGCCTGATATTTCGCATAGTGAAGGATGCCGCTGTAATATATGTAATGCTTCGCGGCTTTTTTCACAGGCTGAGTCGAAGTAATGATAGCTGAAACTGCGGATGATTGACTGCAATCTTAAGCTGTCAATACTTTCTTCGAGTTGATAATATTCGGGTTTATCTTTTAAGAAATTACGTATCAGTTCTGGAAAGGTGTCCAGATCGAAATAATCTTTCTCGGAGAAAGACTGTATTTTTTCTTTCGGGGCTTTACGAATATAATGGTGAAGCAATGGTTTGCTGTTTACTTTCACGATTTTGCGTGAGTAATACGCCAGTTGGGTAGTCAGCAGGGTATCTTCTCCCAGAAATAGTTCGGCTTCAAAATGAATGTCGAATTTAGCGTAAAGATCACGTTTATGCAGTACACTCCATACCATCCAGTAATTTTGCCGTTGGTAAAGGGTTCGGATAAAGTCAATTCCCGAAAGGCGTACAAAACGCATGGAGTCAGACTCTATTTGAGTGTGATTGTATTGGTTTTCAATCCAAAAATTCAGTACCACCATGTCGGCATCCGTTTCTTCTCCTCTTTTGTATAGCAGTTCGAGAGCTTGAGAGGCGAGCGTATCATCGCCGTCAAGATAAAGAATGTATTCACCTTTAGCCTTTTTCAAGCCAGCCTGTCGAGCCATAGAGAGTCCTTTACCCGCTTTGTTAAGCAGGTGAATCCGGGGATCGCGATCCATATGTTCGCAAATGATTTCTACCGTCTTATCGGTACTACCCCCTTCAATAACGATGATTTCGATTTCCTGAAGTGTTTGATTCATCACAGATTCCAGACAGGCCGAAAGGTGTTGCTCCTGATTTCTGACCGGAATGATGACTGAAACTTTTACAGAACTCATGTTTGTTTTGAATAAATTTGATACTTTTCTGTTATCGGGCTTATTCATGGTAAAAAGATATATACTGAACGGCTTAATGGGTCAAACAAAGAAGATTCAGTGACATTTTGGTTATAAATGGTGGCGCAAAATTAATTTTTTTTTGATAACACAAGCGGGAAAGTAGAAAAATATTTCGATCTGATACTAAATGAGTTCCCCAACATGCAACGTTTAAATGAAAAGCTGCATCTTATAAGCGGATACAAAAACTAAAAACCTTTGATTTAAGGTAAAAAAGTTGATATCCATGCGTATAAAACATTGAAATGAAAAAAGTTCCGCTTACTTGAGAAATCTTTTTCTTACCTTTGCGCGATAAATTTTTTATAAGTAAAGATGCAAGCTATTCACATTATCACACCCGTAAAAGATTCGATTGATTTAACTTTACAAACGGTAGAGGCGGTAATGAATTCGTCGTTGTCGGTACCTTTCGAGTATACGCTTTACAATGATTTCAGTACACCGGAAAATACGGTACGCTTAAAAGAAGCTGCCTCGAAATATGGATTTAATCTGATAAATCTCGAAGATGTTACCGACCATCCGTCACCGAATTATTTGCTGGTATTGCAAATGGCTCAAAAGAAAGCACTGGCTGCAAATGCCGGATTGCTGATTGTTGAGTCGGATGTGATTGTAAAGAAAGATACTTTACAAGGGATGTTTGACGGGGCAATGGAACGCGGAGATTGTGGAATAGCAGCAGCAGTAACAGTAGATGAAGCGGGAGAAATCAATTATCCGTATCTATATGCAAAAGGAGAGGAGAACAAAGTATACCCTACTTCAAAGCATGTCAGCTTTTGTTGCTCGTTACTGACCTGGCCTTTTATGAATGAGTTTAATTTCGGGGATTTGAATCCGGAAAAGAACTGGCATGATGTGACGATTTCGCATCAGTCGTTGAAACTTGGATTTAAGAATTATCTTTTTACAAAACTTCCGGTATGGCATCGACCTCACGGAAGCCGCCCGTGGAAACAACTGAAATACAGTAATCCGTTGAAATATTACTGGTTGAAGTTTACCAAAGGACGTGACAAAATTTAATTCAGTTCATTTATTCATGATGAATCATTCATTGGTATCGGTTATTATTCCGATTTATAATATGCAGGATTATTTGGAGGAGACGATTCAGTCAGTACTGAAAAGTTCTTATCCGAATGTTGAAATAATATTGATGGACGATGGTTCGACCGATAAATCAGCTGCAATTGCCCGTAAATATGCGGAACAGTCGGAGCAGATTCATTTTTACGAACAATCGAATTTGGGTGTGATTGCGGCCCGTAACCATGCGATCGAAAAGGCGAACGGGATTTATATTTTCCCGTTAGATGCGGATGATCTGTTACATCCCGGTTATCTTTCGGATGCCGTGAATGTACTGGATACGCGTCCGGACGTAAAAGTTGTCTGTTCGCAAGACCTTTTTTTCGGCGATCGGAGCCAAGCCTGGCATTTGCCCGACTTCTCACTAGGATTGTTAGCGCGCAAAAATATAATTGCGGCGAGCGCTCTTTATCGGAAGTCAGACTGGAAGCGGGTTGGCGGTTATTGCCGGGAAATTATAGCACGTGAAGACTGGGAATTCTGGATCGCTATCCTGAAGGACGGAGGCGAGGTTGTGCGCTTGGCGCAACCGGGTATCTCTTATCGGATTCGTCGCGGGTCAAAACGGGTGAGTGACCGGAAATTGAAGAGACATGTTGTTGCCGTATTGAATAAGCGGCATCCCGAATTTTTTCAGCGGGAGTTGGGAGGACCTTTACGGAATAATCGTTCATGGTCAAAGTGTATTAATCGACTGGCCGGTTTTTTTAATGGCCGTAAATTTACGCTTCACCCTGATTTCTCTTCTTTGGGTTCATTTATGAATGAATTGCCCGAACGGTTTATCCGGGAGGGAGAATTTATTTATCAAGGAAGAAATGAACTGAAAAAGTTTACGGTAGGAGGATTTGAACTAATTGTAAAATCATATCAGCGGCCAATTTTTATAAATCGGATCATTTATGGTTTTCTTCGTGCTTCAAAAGCAGAACGTTCTTATGCGTATGCATTAAAGTTTCTCCACGCCGGGATCGGATCGCCGATGCCCGTTGGCTTTTTGACTGTGCGCCGCCGATTTTTATTGGATAAGAGCTATTTTGTATCTCTGAAATCAACGTGCAACTTACAATATACTGATTTTAAGAAGCAAAAATTTGTGCATGAACAGGAAATCCTGGAGGCGATTGGGCGAACAACCGCCATTATGCACGAAAATGGTTTCTTACATAAAGATTATTCGGCCGGAAATATCCTTTTTCGAGATGAATTGCCAGTTCCGATAGAGATCATTGATCTAAACCGGATGCGCTTTCACCCGATCGATATGACTGCCGGATGCAAAAATTTTGAACGTCTGCCGGGTTCGCCCGGAATGTTTGCTGCTATGGGGCGTGCATACGCCCGGGAGCGAAGAATGGACGAAAAAGAATGTATCTCATTAATACAGAAATTTCATGACTAACAACCTGCCAAAGGTGACGATCGTTACGGTATGCTATAATGCAGCCGAGTCGATTCAGAAAACGATGGAAAGTGTGTTAAACCAAACTTATCCAAATGTTGAATATCTGATTATAGATGGAGCTTCTACTGATAAGACGCTATCCATTGTCAGAGGTATGGAGGATGCTTTTATACGAAAAGGAGTCCAGTTCCGTTATTACAGTGAAAAAGATCATGGTATTTACGATGCTATGAATAAAGGGATTCATTTGGCTACTGGTAAATGGATTAATTTTATGAATTCCGGTGACGGTTTTTGTTCACCTGATATTCTTCTGAAAACATTTCAGGATGATCCTGAAGAGAATGTGTTATACGGAGATACTATTTTCCAGATGTCTTTTGGTGATATATTGCTGAAACCTAAAAATATAGATTGCCTGCGTAAGCATATGGTCTTTTGTCATCAGTCTGTATTTCTACCGACACAGGAAATGAAAAATTATCCGTTCGGTTTAAAGTACCAGATAGCGGGAGATTATAAGTTCTTCTATGATTATTATAATCGGGGAGGAGGTTTCCGTTATTTAGGATATCCGGTTGCTTATTTCGAATCTGAAAATGGATTATCTTCTTCAAATGCGCTACAGGCTCATAAGGAGAATGCACAAATACGCTCTGAACATCTGCATCTTACATGGCAGATCAAATATCAGTTCAAATGCTTTTGTTTCCACTTTAAGGAGATGCTGAAGGAGATATTCCCGAAAGAAATTGTTGAAGCTGTCCGGGCGTGGAATTACCGCAGAAAAATGCGTCGTCGTATTTACAAGCAAAAATTAGGACAAGTAAAAACAGAATTATATGACCGACATATCAGTGCTATATGATCATCAGGCTTTTGAGATGCAACGTTTTGGTGGCATCTCTCGCTATTTTTATGAGCTGATGACTCATCTGGAGGGTAATGTTGAACTTGCCATAAAATATTATACGAATGATTACCTAAAGGAGGCGGGTGACCGATTTCCCGGTATTCATTTACCGGAACGTCCTTATAAATGGTTTAAGGGACCGATTAAACGACAAAACCGACTCAACTCGATTGCCCGTTTAAAAAAGTCGGAGTGTAAGATCTTTCATCCGACTTATCATACGCCTTATTTCCTTGATCATATCGGAAAAAAAAGATATGTCCTCACCGTCCATGATATGAATCATGAACTTCTGCCACATACTTTCCGTAATTCGGATGCAGTTATAGCCATGAAACGGGATACTATTCTCAGAGCAGACCGAATCATCGCAATCAGTGAGAATACCAAAAAAGATATTGTTGACATATTAAATGTCGATCCGGCTAAAATTGATGTCGTATACCACGGAGTGCGTCCGCTGACTTTGCCTTATGCGGGTTTGAAGTTACCGGAGCGGTATATTCTTTATGTCGGCGATCGCAATGCGTATAAGAATTTTTATCAATTGCTGGAGGCTTTTAAAGTATTGGCCTCAAAAGATAAGACACTGTTTTTGATTTGTACCGGGAAGGTATTGAAGAAGGCAGAACAGGCTCTGATCCATCAGTCAGGGCTTCAGGGCAGGGTAATCCATATTCATGCCAATGATCTTGAGTTAAAACAGCTGTATCAACAGGCCTCTTTATTTGTATTCCCTTCTCTTTATGAGGGGTTTGGAGTGCCTATATTAGAAGCTTTTTCGTATAATTGTCCTGTTTTATTGAGCAACCGAAGCTGTTTTCCTGAAATTGCCGCAGATTCGGCAATGTATTTCGATCCGTCTGCAACGGAATCATTAGTAGAGTCTGCCTGGCAGATATTAGGCGATGAGTCGTTGCGGCAGCAGATGATAAATTCCGGAAGAGAAAGAGTAAAGCAATTTACATGGGAAAAGGCGGCCAAAGAAACAGAACTGGTTTATAAGAAAGTATTATAATCTTAACTGATCGCGTTATGAAGAAAATGAAGATTGTTGCAGATTCGAAAATTCCTTATTTAAGGGGTGTCCTCGAGCCATTCGCAGAGATGGTTTATCTTTCGCCCGAAGAGATTGATGCTGATGCCGTAAGAGATGCTGATGCTCTGATCATTCGGACGCGTACTGCGTGTAATGCCGAATTACTTACCGGAAGCAATGTAAAGATGATTGCTACGGCAACAATCGGATTCGATCATATCGATCGGGAATACTGTAAAGCAAAAGGGATTGTTTGGAAGAATGCTCCCGGATGTAATGCGACTTCCGTGGCGCAGTATATTCTGTCGTCTTTATCTTTGTTGGCGATAGAAAAAAGAGAGGCTCTGGCCGGAAAAACGATCGGGATTGTAGGAGTCGGAAATGTTGGGAAAAGCGTCGAAAAGGAGTGCCGTATTCTGGGCATGAAAATCCTCCGGTGCGATCCGCCCAGGGCACAGGCTGAAGGTGAAGCAGGTTTTGTTTCTTTGGAGACAATCGCGCGAGAAGCCGATTTTATTACCTTTCATACGCCTTTAACCCGAGAAGGAAGTTATCCCACTTTCCATATGGCTGATGATTCTTTTTTTTCCCGGTTAAGAAAAAAGCCTGTCGTTTTTAATACATCGCGTGGAGAAGTGATTGAAGAAAATTCCCTTAAGAATGCCGCTGAAAAAGGCATGATTTCAGAAATGATTATCGACTGTTGGGAACATGAGCCTTCGATTGATCGGGAACTAATGGCTATGTCTTATTTATCGACTCCCCATATCGCAGGATATTCTGCAGACGGAAAATCAAATGCCACCCGGATGGCAGTAGAAAATATAGCCGGATTTTTCGGGTTTACCCCGGATTTGTCAACGATCACTCCCCCTGAACCGATGAGTGCTGAAATTGATGCTTCTCTTTATCCGAATCAGGCGCTCATGCATATCCTTTTAAATACGTATGATCCCAGAGAGGACACCGCCCGATTGGAAAACAGTCCGGAAACGTTTGAGAAACAACGGGGTTCATATCCGTTAAGACGAGAATATCGGGCGTTTACGGTAAAGAATGCGCAAACGACCGATATTGAACAACTCGGTAAGCTTGGTTTTACAGTGATCGGCTGATCACTTCATCAATAATTTTAGGAAAGTGTGCGTACTCTAGTGCGTGCACTTTTTTTGCTACATCCTCAAACGTATCTGTCGGTAATACCGGGCAAGTAGCCTGAAAAATGGTAGTACCCTCGTCATAATTCTCGTTTACGAAGTGGATGGTGATACCTGATTCTGTTTTTCCGGCTTCGACAACAGCTTTGTGTACGTTGTCGCCATACATTCCTTTTCCTCCGAAATCGGGTAGTAGTGCCGGATGTATGTTCACAATTGCCTGAGGATAAGATTCGATGAGGTAATCCGGTATTTTAAGCAGATAGCCTGCCAGAACAATAAAATCGATTGTTTGTTTCTTTAGAAGGGAAAGGACGGACTCCGCGTCCTGCATCTGTTTTCCGGTAAAGACAGCGGTAGGTATTCCCAGCTTTTTTGCCCGTTCCAACACGTAGGCATCCGCCTTGTTGGAGATAATCAAACTGACCTCAATTTTTTCATTATGAGCAAAATATTCCGAAATATTCTCTGCATTTGAGCCGGATCCGGATGCAAAAATGGCAATTCTCTTCTTCATTTGTTTGTATTTGGTGCACAAAAAAACGATATTTGTGC